>JBEDCT010000157.1:0-6666 GCA_041176665.1 Bacteroidota bacterium
GAAATGCAAATTTTGTTCATGGATGAAGCAGCGGAAGAAATTCCAAATTTCTTCAAGATTGCAGGAGCTAACTATCCATACAAAGTCATTGAAATCATCGAGTTCTGGAATGCCATTGGAAACGAGAAAAATGTTCCTGGAGTCTGTTATTTATGGAACGGAAACGTCATGAAATTCTATGAAGGAACGGAAGGGCCGAATCAGTTTAGTAAATCAGACCTCAAACTTCAATTACAGAAAGTCAAGAAATAGGAAGATATTCTTTCACTTATTTCGAGCTGTTTTCCGGGAATTATACCTATTTTCGACCATGAGAAACAAAATTCTTGCGGCAAATTGGAAAATGAATTTGACTGCTCCTGAAGCTCACGATTGGCTTGCTGAATTTAATGAAATAGACTTCGAAAAGAGTAGCGTGGAATTTCGTCTATACGCTCCGAGTGTTTTCCTTTCGGACTTAGTGAAGTCAAGCTCCTTGCACATAGGTGCTCAAAACGTTCATCCATTTGATTTTGGGGCCTTTACTGGTGAGGTTTCGATTCCACAGTTAGTCAGTGTCGGCGTACAATCCGTTCTCATCGGACACAGCGAACGTCGAACGGATTTCCATGAAACGGATGCTTTCCTAAAGGAAAAAGTCGATGCATGTTGCAACCACACCTTACCTTTCATTTTTTGCTGTGGCGAATCATTGGGAATCAGAGAGAAAGGGGAACATTTGTCTTTCGTTCGCGCGCAAATAACTGCAGCTATTTTACACCTGAATCATACAGATTTGTCCTTGTTGTCCATCGCATATGAACCGATTTGGGCTATTGGAACGGGACAAACCGCTACAAACGATCAAATCAATGAAGTGCATGCGTTTATTCGTGAGGTATTGCGCGAATCGTTCGGTGATGATGGAGCAAATGTTTCGATTCTCTACGGTGGTAGCGTAAATTCCTCCAATGCACAAAGTATTTTCGCCTGTCCAGATGTGGACGGTGGACTCATAGGTGGAGCATCCTTGATTGCATCCCATTTTCTTGAACTAGCAAGCTATTTTTAAATGAATTATTACGAATTAACTGTTCAATTATCTGATTTTGATCGTTGGAATGACATCCTAATTGCTTACTTAGCTGAATTGGATTACGAAAGTTTCCAAGAGGAATCTCCAGCCATTAAAGCCTATATTCAAGAATCCGCTTACCAAGGTGAGGCGCTTCAATCCATGTTTAATGAACTTCAATCCGAGCAGGATGTCATTCAATCCTTTGAACTGAAATTGATTCCGCAACAAAACTGGAATGCTCAGTGGGAATCGCAGTTTGAACCGGTTTTTATCGGGGACGAAATCCGAGTGGTGGCACCATTTCATCAGTTGGATCCGTTTTCGGGAATTGAAATAATCATCGAACCTAAAATGTCTTTTGGTACCGGACACCATCAAACGACGCATTTAATGTGTGCTGCGATGATGGAAATGGATTTCCAGTCAAAACGTGTGTTGGACATGGGAAGTGGAACGGGAGTCTTGGCGATTTTAGCAGAAAAACGAGGTGCAACGGACATCGTGGCCATTGATATTGAAGAATGGTCCGCGGAAAACTGTGCTGATAATGCGCTGAAAAATGGCTGTCAATACATTCAGTCCTTGCACGGTGGAATGGAAGTTATTCCAAACGAACCCTTTGATTTTGTTCTAGCCAACATTAATAAAAATGTCCTGACAGCTCAAATATCTACCTACGTGGAACGAATGAAAGACGGAGCACATTTGTTCTTAAGTGGATTTTTCGTTTCAGATACAGATGAATTGAAATTGTTGGCATCAGGTTTGAAGCTGCAGTTTCAGGCGCAGCACGAACGTGAAGGTTGGGCCGTTTTACTCTTTAAAAAATAGCATATGAGAATCCTTCTCTCTCTCTTTATTACTCTTTTTTTTGTTGGACAGTTTCAGGCGCAAACCTTCCCCAAAGAACGCGATAAATTTGTCAAAGAATGGCAAAAATTAGTTTTGGATGAGGCCGCAGTACCGTTTTTAAAGGAAGAGCTTCCTCAAAAAATAAAAGGGAGTTTGTTGAATGAAACACAATTTCATCGTTTAGTCGATAATTGTAATAAATATGCGCAAAAGGAAATTCCTCTTTATCCGGAGATTTTTCACTACATGATTGCCAGTATTTATCAAGTAGAGAATAAATTCCCGGGGGAATTAGTCAATCCGTGGTTTACATACGTGAACGATTTTGCCAAAGAACCAGGTGAGGAGTTGACTAAATTCTTGAAATTTTCAGCGAATTTTTTTCGCTATCAATCTTTCTATCGCGAGCCAACCTATCGCTGGACTTACACAAAAGGTCAAGTTGCTTGGGAAGAGGGGAAATCTTTGAAAATCAGAGCGACAGGAATTGACTTAAAGTGTTTGAAATACGACGAGGACCGAAAATTAGAGGATTCCATTGTCGTTGCAGGAACAAGTGGGTATTTTGATGTCCTTCAAAACAAATGGCAAGGATCGAAAGGTGTCGTTACTTGGGAAAAAGTGAAGTTCAAGAAAAATGAAACATTTGCTAATCTTCGTGGATACAAATGTGATTTTTCCACCGCCAAACTGAAGGTCGACACGGTCGAATTAACAACACCTTACTTTACCACGCCAATTCTAGGAAAATTACAAGATTTAACGACTTTGGATTTAGGTGAGGGCGAGAAATCCCCACAGTTTAACTCGTATGAAAAGCGCTTGAAAATCCCCAATTTGAGGGATCAAATGGACTACGACGGTGGATTTACATTAGAGGGACCTGATTTCATTGGTCGAGGTACAGTAGAAAAACCGGCAAAAATCATTTTCAAACGTCAAAATGTACCTTTATTTGAAATCAGTTCGATTTATTTCGAGATGAATCCACAGCAAGTCATTGCACGCAATGCGAAGGCGAAGATGAACTATAAATCTGGTGATTCCCTCATCATTCAATCTTGTTTCTTTACTCTAAATGAACAGAACAAAGAAATCAGCATCAACTCTGTTAAAAAAGGGTATGAGTATTTGCCGTTTATCGATTCGTATTTCAAATTGTACGTATATGCTCCGGTTTTGAGTTGGAAATTCGGGACACCTGATCCGTATTACACCTTTGAAGTTGGAACCGCTCAAGAACAAAAAATGGCGAGTTTTCAGTCGATGAATTACTTCGATCCATCCATCTTTCAAAAGTTCCAAAGCATTGGAACTGCCCATCCATTCTCCCAAATAGCTGCGTTGGTCAAAAAAACCAATAAAATGGAATTTACGGAGGGTGAAGTCGCTTCTGCTTTGAAAAAGACCATTGATCAGGTAAAACCATTGTTGGTGGATATGGCTTCCTACGGATTTTTGATCTTAGATTCCGATGTTAAAAAAGTGAGAATCTCACCTAAGTTAATCGCATACGCGGAGGCAAGTACCGGTGAAAGCGACTACGACAACATCAACATTCAATCGGATTTGCGACCGCAAACAATGCAAGAGTCCAAGGAGCAGATTGCAGCGGATTCTTATTTGAAGGAAATAGCCGCTCGAATGAACGTGCAGAATAAAGCGAAAAGAGCGACTACGGCATACGCATCCATTCAATTAGACAAGAATGAAATGCGTTTGAATCAAGTGGATCAAGTGGCTTTGTCGGATGCGCAACAAACATTTGTCTACCCTGATTCCATGTATGTTACTATGTATCAAAACCGGGACATGAGTTTTCATGGATATGTGGTAGCTGGGAAAATGGAGTTTTTTACGAAATTTTCGAAGTTCGATTACGAAGCGTTTAAAATAAACTTGTTATCGACGGAAGAAGCGACCTTGAGAGTCAATCCCTTGAAAAAGGAGGACGGAACCGAGCGTATTTTGATGTTCAGTTCGTTTAAAAACATCAAAGGAGAATTGTTAATCGATGACGTTGAATCGAAATCAGGAAGAAAAGGTAACAACGCCCAATATCCCATTTTGAAGTCAATTGGTGAATCAAAAGTTTATTATAGTTCCAAAGAAATCCTAAAAGGAGCATACGATAGCACACGCTTTTACTATGCGGTGAATCCATTCGATTTGGACAGTTTAGATGACTTTTCAGAGGCAAGTTTGCGTTTTGAAGGATCTTTAAACTCAGCTGGAATTTTCCCTAAAATTCCGGAGTCATTGAAAATCATGAATGATTATTCTTTTGGTTTTGTGGCTCAAGCACCCGAGGAGGGCTATCCGTTCTATGAGACCGATACCAAGTACCAAAATAAAATTGTCTTGTCCAATAACGGACTTCAAGGAACAGGTACCATCAATTTCTTGCAATCCATTTCCATTTCTAAGAAATTAACATTCCTACCTGACTCGACCATCGGATTAGCCATTTTCGATAACAAAGAAGTTGGAACAGGTGTTAGGTATCCAGTTGTTCACTCCGAACAAGCGTTGATTTCCTATCAGCCGAGAAAAGCCTTGATGAAAGTGTCGAGTTACGGTGAAAATCCATTGATCATGTTTAAGGACAATGTGGTGATGAATGGAACCTTGTTACTCGATAAAAAAGGAATGACGGGTAACGGTGTGTTAGAATTCAAAGAAGCGAGTTTGAACTCTAAAGAATACCTTTTCACAAACGAAGACATCCTATCAGAAAACTCCTCCTTCAGTTTGCGCAATCGCTTTAGTCAATATGGTGAGAATCCATTGGCCATTCAGTCGGATGAAATGAAAACGAACATCAGTTTCAAAACACGTATCGGAGAATTCAATTCAAATGGAACGAAGCGCATCATGTTCCCGGCAAACCATTATTACTGCCAAATGGACAAATTCACGTGGTTAATGGACGGTGAAAGTTTAGATTTTCAAAAGAACAAAGGAGGGGAGACCAGTTTCGAAAGTGGAGCTGATTTAGCGCGAAACAACTTCTTCTCGACGGATGAAAAACAAGACACGCTACAATTTAAATCCTTGAGCGCCAAATACGATTTAAAAACGCAGTTGATTTTATGCAATGCGGTGGATTACATCCAAGTGGGTGATGCTCGTATTTATCCGGATAGTTCACGCGTGAAAATCCGCAAGGCAGCTGCGATGGATTCTTTGAAAAATGCAGTCATTGTAGCGAATTACATCACGAAATACCATACGTTCAAGGATGCACAAGTGAAAATATCTTCGCGCAAATACTATGAGGGAACAGCGAAATACCCGTATTATGACCGCGACAGTAATTTGACCATCTTACCGATGAATTCGATCAAGTTTGTCAACCTCACAACGACCGCTCAAGGGGAGGTCAAAGAAAAAGACCGCTTCAAATTGAGCAAGGAATTTGACTATTATGGAAGCGTTGTCGTCAAGGCGTCCAACCAAGGATTATTCTTAAACGGATCCACGCGCTTAAATCACACGTGTCAATACGATAAATCATGGATGACTTTCGAGGATACGGTATTGGCAACAAATATTCAGATTCCAATCAGCGCAACGCCTAAGAACGCGAAGGGAGATCGTTTAGCGGCAGGATTCCTTTGGCGTCAAACAGAACGAGTGGACAGTGTTCGGATTTACCCAAGTTTCTTGTCGAAGACGGAAGGTCCAAGTGATCCAAGTTTGTTCAGTTCTTTTGGGTATTTACAGTATCATCAAGCGTTGAGTGAGTATCAAATCGCGTCTAAAAACCGCTTGAATAAGTCAGATACGCTAAGTAGCATGTTAACGCTCGATGTCAATACCTGTAAAGTCATTGGTTTTGGTGACATTGAATTAGGAATAAACACCGGAGATGTTAAAATGGACATGTATGGAAAAATTGAATTCGATCAAGAAACAAAGAAAACGCGTATTGCTGCAAATGCCCGTGTAACCATGCCAATTGCTTCGAATGTACTGGAGAATATGGCAGCGAAGTTGAAACTTCAAGAGGGCGCAAAAGAAGTGGACATGAAGAAAGCCAGTTACGGTTTGAAAAATACCTTTGTCCATTGGTCTAATGCAAAGGACGCTCAAGAAGTATTCAAGGATTTCGATGAGGATAAATTGAGAAAAATGCCTTCATCTATGGATCAGTCGTTTATCCTTACAGACATCGTTTTGGAATCATACGGCACGATGAAAGCCAGTGCGAAAAAAGTAGATAAAGGATTGATTTCGGTCAATAATCAAATTGGACTAGTGAGTATAAATGGTATTCCAGTACTAAAACAAGTCGAATGGCATCAGTTTTACCTGCAATCTTTCACGGATGAAGCAGCTCCCGGATTCACTTGGGATTTAACTTTGTTTGATGACACGAAGTATTTTATGAATTACTCCATGGCCAAGAGGGATGGTGATTTGACTATCTTTACCAACGATAAAACGGTGAGTGATGCGATTTTAGCCATCAAACCAGAGAAACGAAAAACGAAAAACTTTAAATTTGATGTCATGGATGAGCTCACTGCAAAGAGTTTACTTGCGAAATTCCGTGGTTATTTCCTTTACAAATAACAGATGCTACTGATCATTATTATACTGCTAGGCTACTTCATTGGATCTATTCCAACCGCTGTTTGGGTTGGAAAAGCGTTTCATGGTATGGACATTCGTGAACATGGAAGCAAAAATGCGGGAGCAACCAATACGTTCCGTGTTTTGGGAAAACGTTCCGGATGGTTTGTTTTGATTGT
>JBEDCT010000158.1:0-10152 GCA_041176665.1 Bacteroidota bacterium
ATTAACTAATTATTACTTTTTCATGAATTTTAATCCTTTTTTTCATTGCTTTAATGGAAAAAATGCATTTTTGCACGTATGACAAAAGGCGAATTGATTCAACGACTTCAACAAACGTTACCTGGTGAATTGGCGCATGAGTCTTTTGCACCTTATCGAAAACAGTTTGAACAGCAGGCGGAATCGATTCGTAAGAAGGCTGCGGTGGGAATTCACCTCTACCCGCATGAAGGGGAATGGCATTTCTTCTTAATTGAACGTTCCACTTATGATGGAAAGCATAGTGCTCAGATGGCCTTTCCTGGAGGAAAACCAGATGCTACTGATCTTCATTTGGAACACACGGCGCGTCGAGAATCGGAAGAAGAATTGGCTATTCCATCAAACAGTGGTGATAAAATCACCGAACTTTCCGTGGTTTGGATTCCTGTTTCCAGTTTTGAGGTGAGTCCTTTTGTTTTTGTGCACGATCAACGTCCACCAATCTCTATTAACGAATATGAAGTTGCTCAATGCTATGAAATCAATTTGAAAGACTTGCTTTCGGATGATTCTGTTTCGAAAACAACGATTAAGGTATCTGAACATGTTCAAATGACAGACATCCCTTGCTTTATATTGAATGAAAAAGTTGTTTGGGGAGCAACTGCGCTCATATTGGCGGAGTTGAAGATGATTTTCGTTTCGGACTAAAAAACAAAAAGAGGAACAACTCTTGATTGTTCCTCTTCCTGCTAAACCATGCTAAAACTATAAAACTACAACTATGAAATGTAATTCGATACAAAGTTAAGTGCTTTATCTTAATCAGCGAAAGTTAAATGTAAACTTTACATTAATTTTTTGTTGCGCGTGTCATCGCACGTTTTCCTGGAGGGCCCGGTAATTCAGTTAACTCAAATCCGAGTGACTTCAAATTCCGCTTCATTTGTCCTTGAGCGCAATAAGTGACAAAGACTCCTCCTGGTTTTAATAGCTCGTACATTTTAGTCAGAACAGGAATTTCCCACATTTCGGCCTGCGCTCGTGGTCCAAAAGCATCGTAGTAAATAAGGTCAACTTGTTCGTGTAGTTCCAGTTGAAGAACATCTCTTTCAATTTTTCTCAACTCAAGGTATGGATTAATTTCTTGGTAATTCTCCCATGCTGCTGACATGATTTTCGTATACTCCTCTCCTTCTGACTTCCCTTGAACATAATCCATTTGTCGCCAAATTTCTTCGGATAGTGGATGAAGTTCAACTCCGGTATACTGTATTTTTTTTTGATGCTTTTCTCCCCACTGAGCAGTCAACAAGGCATTAAGTCCGGTACCGAAACCCATTTCAAAAATAGAAATTGATTTTTTGTCCTGCGCAACAAACGTTAATCCATGCTCGATGAATACATGAAGTGCTTCCTGCATAGCTCCATGGTTAGAATGATAGGTTTCATCTAATTCTGGTAAATAGAGCGTGTTGGATCCGTCCGCTGTTTGACGTAATTCAATATTTTTCATCTTATTTTTTACGAGCCATCATGAGTCCATCGCGGATTGGAAGCAAGACTTCTTCCACACGAATATCGTCGTGAATCAGTGCATTTAACTTCCGCAGCAATACGGTATCCTTATCGTTTTTATCTAATTCGGCCACTTTTCCCGACCATAACACATTGTCTAAAATAATATATCCACCCGTTTTTACCAATGGCAACACTATTTCATAATATTCAATGTAATTCTGCTTGTCCGCATCAATGAAAACGATGTCCCATTCTTCCTGTAAAGTTGGAATCACCTCCAATGCTGGAGAAATCACATACCTTATTTGTTCTGAGAAGGGTGATGCATCGAAATACGATTGAACACGCGCTGCAAGTTCTTCGTTAACATCTATCGTAACAAGTTTACCATCCGAAGTGAGTCCCTCAGCTAAACATAGGGCCGAGTATCCAGTGTACGTTCCGATTTCCAAAATGCGTTTTGGCTGAATCATTTTTGAAAACATGCTCAGCACGCGTCCCTGAAAATGTCCGCTAAGCATACGCGGCTGCAACACCTCAAGGTGCGTCTCCCGATTAATGCGTTTTAATAAGTCATTTTCCTCTGCTGAATGATTGCAGCAATACTGATCTAATTCTTGAGCGATAAATTCCATGTCCTTCAATTCTGAGTTACAAAAGTAATGGAAATTACTTCTTTCGTTTAATCGTGTGTTTCAGCTTCATGACGGCAAAATTAAATTCGATCGACGTTTCCGTTTCATCCGTATTTAAATCCGGTACAAGTAACTCATTTAATACTCCAGCACCTTTCTCTAGTAATTCCGCCGTTATTTGTTCATCTTTGGAATGGACACTTTTCTGAACCAATCGTGTAAATTCTTTGATGCGTGCGTAGGTTTCAATAATCGCAATCGTTGTTTCCGTCGCTCGTTCGCTTTTAAGTATGGTAGCCAACATGTATAATCCCTTTTCTGTAAAAGCTTTCACTTGATATTTTGTGTGTTTCCCCCTACTTGAATTCTTTAAGGTCGAAAATTTCGACCTTAAAGAATGTGATTCTTCTTCATCTAGAAACAATACATATCCTTCCGGGAATTTCTCCAAATTGTTGCGATAAGCTTCGTTAACTCGTTTTGTTTCAATTCCATATAACGTAGCAACATCGCGATCCAACAATACTTTTTGCTTGCGGACAAGAATTAGCTTGGACTCAATTTGACTCAATTCATTCATATTTTCAGGTATTTCGTACAAAACGGAAGACTAAATGGAGTAATTATTCCTCTTTAGAACGTGATATGCCCATTTTCATTGCCTATAGTTCTTTCAATTTCCTAAATTTGCAAGCAAACAAAACGATACAATGACGGTTTCTGAAATACGCCAGCAATTTTTTGACTTTTTCGAAAGTAAAGGACATCAAATTGTCCCCTCCGCGCCAATGGTGGTGAAAAATGATCCAACACTGATGTTTACCAATGCGGGAATGAATCAATTCAAAGATTTTTTCCTTGGACATCAACAAGCCAAACAAAAGCGCGTGGCCAATTCACAAAAGTGCTTACGTGTTTCTGGAAAACACAATGACCTCGAGGAAGTTGGTGTAGATACTTACCACCATACCATGTTTGAAATGCTCGGAAACTGGTCGTTCGGAGATTATTTCAAAGAAGAAGCCATTTCTTGGGCTTGGGAGTTATTGACTTCTGTCTACAAGATCCCAGTTGATCGTTTGTACGTGACCGTATTCGAAGGCGACGAAAAAGATGGCGTACCAATGGACTCTGAAAGCTTTGAACTTTGGAAAAAATTTATTGCCGAAGATCGAATCATTTTAGCTTCCAAAAAGGATAATTTTTGGGAAATGGGTGATACAGGACCATGTGGACCTTGTTCAGAAATTCATGTGGATTTAAGAAATGAAGCTGATCGAATTGCCGTGAATGGATTAACATTGGTCAACAACGACCATCCTCAAGTCATTGAAATATGGAACAACGTTTTCATGCAGTTCAACCGCAAGGCTGATGGCAGTTTGGAACCTCTTCCTTCCACACATGTGGACACCGGAATGGGACTCGAGCGTTTGGCCATGGCTCTTCAAGGAAAACAAAGTAACTACGATACCGATTTATTTCAA
Source organism: Bacteroidota bacterium (assembly GCA_041176665.1). Lineage (GTDB taxonomy): Bacteria > Bacteroidota > Bacteroidia > Flavobacteriales_D > Crocinitomicaceae > UBA952. The sequence goes on from JBEDCT010000158.1 coordinate 3,626, forward strand.
ACCTTGATTCAATTTGTTTCCAAGGAAAGTGGAATTCCTTATGGTCAATCAGAAGAAACAGATATCGCACTACGCGTGATTGCCGATCACATTCGGGCAATTAGTTTTTCCATTTCCGACGGACAATTACCATCGAACACCGGTGCTGGATATGTCATTCGCAGAATCTTGCGTCGGGCTGTTCGTTACGGATACCAAACTTTGGGATTGAAAGAACCATTCTTATGTAAATTGTCCGGCGTTTTGGTGCAATTGATGGGACATCCTTACGAGGAATTAATCAAGCAAAAAGACTTGATAGAAAAAGTCATTCGTGAGGAAGAACAAAGCTTCTTCCGTACTTTGGAGCAAGGAATAAAACGCATGGACGACTTAATGCTCTCCAGTAAGAACGCAAATAAGTCCATCATTTCTGGTGAAAATGTATTTGAATTATACGACACTTACGGATTCCCTGTCGATTTAACATCCTTGATTGCACGCGAAAATGGATACAGCATCGATGAAGACGGGTTTCAAGCACAACTTCAGATTCAAAAAGACCGTTCAAGAGCGGCTTCTGTTATTGAAACAGACGATTGGATTCAAATTGGAACAGATGTACCGACCTCTTTTATCGGATATGACCAGAAAGAAGCGCCAGTTCAATTGACCAAATACCGCAAGGTGAGTCAAAAAGGCAAACAATTCTTTCAGCTGGTATTGGACCAAACTCCCTTTTACCCTGAAGGCGGTGGACAAGTTGGTGACAAAGGAATGTTGAAAGGTGCAAATGAAAACATTCGTATTTTCGACACGAAAAAAGAAAACAATTTAATCATTCATTTGAGTGAGCAATTACCAAGTGATTTAACGCAAACATTCACAGCGATTATTGACCTAGACAGTCAAGATCAATCAGCGAAAAACCACAGTGCCACCCACCTACTTCACCACGCCTTGCGCACAGTACTAGGAACGCACGTGGAGCAAAAAGGATCTTTAGTGAACTCCTCGAACTTGCGCTTCGACTTCTCACACTTCTCGAAAGTAACGGATGAAGAAATGCAACAAATTGAGCAATTAGTTTGCGAGGCGATTGCCGCGAATATTTCGCTAGACGAACGCAGAGCCATGGCGATTGAAGATGCCAAAGCATTGGGTGCGATGGCGCTTTTCGGTGAGAAATATGGTGACCATGTTCGAGTGATTAAGTTTGGAGAATCCGTAGAACTTTGTGGAGGAATTCACGTTCCGGACACATCGAAAATCGGATTATTCAAAATCGTATCGGAGTCCGCAGTAGCAGCTGGTGTTCGTCGAATTGAAGCCATTACAGGTAAAGCCGCTGAAGCGTACTTCAAGGAAAAAGCAGAAACCCTTTCGAACATTCAACAACTTTTGAAGAATCCAAAGGACTTGGTGAAATCTGTAGAGGACATGATCCTTCGCAACAACCAATTACAAAAAGAAGTAGAACAGTTGACTCGCGAAAAAGCTGGACAACTAAAAATTCAATTGAGTTCGAAAGTGGAAAAAATGGGTGATGTTTCCTTCTTGGCGAGCATCGTCGATATGGACGCGAATTCCGTAAAAGACATCTTATTCCAACTGAAACAAGAACATCCGAATTTTGTCGCAATTATTGGAAACAAAGAAGGCGATAAATGTGGTCTGAGCCTGATTATTGCGGAACCATTAGTTGAATCGAAACAATGGAACGCAGCACAATGGATTCGTGAAGTTTCCACGCACATCCAAGGTGGTGGTGGTGGACAAGCGTTTTTTGCCACAGCAGGTGGAAAACGAAGCGAAGGATTACAAGCAGCTATTGATCAAATAAAAGCGAAAATTGCCTAACGCAAAAAAAGTACTCATCATTACGTATTACTGGCCACCAAGTGGCGGCAGTGGCGTTCAACGATGGTTACATTTTAGTCGGTATTTGAGTCAACTTGGATGGGAACCCATCATTTATACGCCAGAAAACGCGGAGGCTCCTGTGGAGGACAACAGTCTTCTTGACGGATTAACCGAATCGATTCACGTCATCAAATATCCCATTTGGGAGCCATTCAATGCGTACAAAGCACTAACTGGGAAGAAAGGCAAGAAACTGCAAACCGGTTTTTTAAATGAAGGTGGAAAACAAGATAAAAAATGGTTGCAAAAACTCTCCCTGTGGATGCGCGCCAATTTATTCATTCCAGACGCTAAAAAATTCTGGATTAAACCTTCGATAAAACAACTAACTGATTTTTTAACAGAGCATCCCGTGGACATGATTGTTTCTACAGGTCCTCCGCATACAACTCATTTAATTGCCCTTGGACTAAAACGCGCAACTGGAACACCATGGCTAGCCGATTTCCGCGATCCATGGACAAACATCGATTGGTTTGATAAATTACCGATGACACGTTTGGCCATTGCTCGCCACAAAAAATTGGAACAAGCTGTACTAAGAGAAGCCACGGGAATCACCTGTGTGAGTCGGACATGGACGCAAGAATTCGAAGTCCTGGCAAATCGTCCTGTTAAATTAATCACCAACGGATTCGCTCCCTCCGATTTTGCGCATTTCGACAAAAAACCAGATGCTGGATTCACGATCCTTCACACGGGGTCTTTAAATTCGGACAGAAATCCTGTTTTCTTTTGGCGTTTTTTAGCAGAGGAAGTTTCGAGAAATACGATACTAAAATCAAACTTGAAAATTCAATTGGTCGGTGCAGTAGATGTCAGTGTCCTTCAATCGCTAAATGAATTAGGTCTCAGCTCTTATTTGGACCAAAAACCCTTTATCCCGCATCAAGAAGTGATTGAATTGATGTCCTCCTGCTCACTTTTACTATTGCCTTTGAATAACGTTAAAAATCAACAAGGCATTATTCCTGGTAAGTTATTCGAATATTTGGCGAGCAACCAAGCCATTTTAGCGATTGGACCAAAAACGGGTGATTCCGCCCAAATCCTCCAAGAACAAGCAAATACATTAGTCATCGACTTTAATGAAATGCCAACCTGGTCTCAAATGGAAAGACTTTGTGAAAACAAAATTGATCGTTCCGAAACCCTACAAAAATACAGCCGTCAAGAATTAGCAAAGGAAATGAGTCAGTATCTGACGGAACTTATGCTAAAATCCTCGAAATAGCCTCTAAGATTCTTTCCGTTGCTTTTCCATCCCAAAGTGGAGGTATTTCTCCTTTTTTATACGTGCCGGCATGAATTTTATCGATGTATCCGAGGATGATTTTTTCATCAAATGGAACCAAGGTATTTGTTCCCAACACTACGGTACTTGGACGCTCCGTATTTTCTCGTAAGGTCAAACAAGGAACTTGGCGATAGGTGCTTTCCTCTTGGATTCCTCCGCTATCGGTTAAAATTAAATCTGCGTGTTTCACTAGGGACTGAAAATCAAAGTATCCAAGTGGATCCAACAAATGTAGATTTCCATTTTCTAACCATTGCGAGACATTGTCAGCGGCTTCAAAGTTTTTTCTCGTTCGTGGATGTATGGGAAAGACAATCGTATACTTCTCGCTTAATTCAGCGAATAAGCGCATGATTTTCGCTTGTCCCTCCGGAGAATCCACATTCGATGGACGATGCAAGGTGACTAAAATAAATGGTTTCTCACGTATTTCCAATCGATCCAAAATCTGACTTTCTGCTATTTGCGGTTCAAAATGCACGAGGGTATCGATCATCGTATTTCCGACAAAAAACACCTCACCATGTTTCTTTTCCTCTGCCAAATGGTCCATTCCACTTTGCTCAGTTACAAAGAAGTAATCGGAAATTTCATCCGTCAGTAAACGATTTATTTCCTCCGGCATCGCACGATCAAAGGAACGGAGTCCACTTTCCAAATGCGCTAATGGAATGCCCATTTTGTTTGCCACTAAAGCCGATGCAAGTGTAGAATTCACATCCCCTGGGACAATCATTAAATCTGGTTTTCCAATTTCCAATATGAGCTCACTCAATTTACTCATCATGCTTGAAAACTGATCCACCACGGAATTCGAAGAAGCGGAAAGCATATAATCTGGTTTCAATCCAAATTCCTCAAAAAAGACTTCCGACATATTTCGATCCCAGTGTTGTCCAGTATGAACAATCTCCACTTTTAGCTGCGGGTATTTTCTGACCAGCTCCTTAAAACGTGTTACTTTGATGAAATTCGGTCGAGTTCCAACGATGATGAGTATTTTCTTTACCAAGACTTCTTATTTTTCTCAAAATTAACAATTGTCCTTCATTAATTGTCATTATTTCAAGTGGGAACGACAAACAGTTTGCACAGAAGATGTGAAACAAAAAAAATAGTGACTATTGTGAAATTCTCGATGGAATTATTTTGTAATTTAGGACGAGTAAATCAAACTTAAAACGGAAAAACATGAAAAAAACAATGATTTTAGGAGCTTTTGCTTCGTTAATGATGGTGTCTTGTGCAAAGGATTACTCTTGCAAATGTGTGACAGTTGAATCTATTACAGGTGTCTCTAATTCGGAAACAATTACCATTACTGGAAAGAAAAAAGATGCGACTGCTTCTTGTGATGCACTTAATGCCGCAGCGGGAACAATTACTAAAACATGTACAATCCAATAGTTGGATCATATTGATTTATAAGGGGGCTTTGCCCCCTTTTTTTTTTAAATAACTTTACCAAATGAATTTTTTCGAAACAATCTTTTTAAATCTCGGATTTTCCTGGACGGCCGCAAAATTAATTCCTTATATCATGATGGCTATTCTAGGATTCACGCTCGTTTATTCCTTTCATAATAAAATCCAACACCGCGTCAAAAAGTGGCTTAGCATGACTCTTGTTTGTTTATTGCCTTTTGGAACTTATTTTGCGGTTTATCCGATTTATCAAGGTGACTTCGTAAATGGTCATTTCCAACCAAAACAATTAGATAAATTCCCTTCGAAGCTTACCTTAACTATCGTCGTTTTGCCTAGTTGTCCTTATTGTCATGAAACCATCGAACTCATGAATAATTTAAAGGAAAGGTATCCAAAACTGCAGATACGCTATGTTGTTGTGGCTGAATCGAAACAAACTATGCAAGTATTTCGATCGAAATTAAATCCGAAGATTGACGTTCAACTCTCGAACAATCCTAAAAATTGGATCATCATGGCACAAGGAGGATTTCCTTGCCTGATTTTGAGTAAGAACAGAAACATCGTTTACGCATGGGAAAATGGACACTTCGGTGTTCGTGCAATTGACGATATCGTTAATCGATTAAACTAAGCTTCCTCGATTGGTGTCACTTTGCGATTCATCCAAAACACACCAATACATGCTAACAAAAGTAAGCTCGAACCAGCAAAGGATAAATTGCTTCCTGTTTGAAATGCTTTTGGCTCAAACTTCCATTCAATTTGATGTGATCCTTTTGGAATTTTAACAGCGCGCAAAATGTAATTTGCTCTCAGTGTTTCCACCTGCTTTCCATCCACATAACAATTCCATCCTTCAGGATAATATATTTCACTAAATACGGCTAACTGATCTGTTTTACTTTTACTCGCATATGACAACTCAGTTGTTGCGTATTTCGTTTGACGAATCGTTGCTGTTGAATCAGCTTTAATACCCGAAACAAGCGCTTTGAATTCCTGGTGAACAATTGCCTTCGTCTTTGTATTGCAATTCGTCAATTTCGTCATTTCTTGGTTCGCATCCTTCGCCCAATCAATCGACTGAACAAACCATGCTGATCCATTCGCATTGGTGTTGCGGATCGCTTTTGCACTTGGATTCACCACAATGTATTTTGTGTTCAACATGTTTAAAACAGGATTCTTATCGGAAACAGCCATTTCATCCACGCTTATGGTATCAAAAATCTGCTGTGCCATTTCTTGTGTCATGTTCATTTGACTCGCATAGATGCGCAATTTGGCATTTTTCACAGCACTTACTTCTTGATTGATTTGCTGCATTTCATTCATCACATGAAAATCCACCATTTCTTGGTAACGCTTCAATTTAGCACCGTGGTAACCACCAATGCTCTTATGGAAGTAACTCGTAGCCGTTTCTGCCATCGGATTAGAAAAATTCAATACACGGTAATCGGTGTTCAAATTCAACGCTCCGAATTTCGCATAAACGGAATTCATCTCTTGATCCAATGCATCTTTATAATAAACATGATCGGCCATGTTAGCGAAGATGGTCTGTTCATCGTTAGTAAACGATTTCTCCCTTGCTAAAATACTCATGTCCGCCGTATTCGGCACATAAGGCATTGACGCATCCGACGCAACAACATAACTTGAAGCTTGATCACCCGGAAGCTCATTGTTCAAGTAGCGTTTATTCACTGAAATGTTATCGACTAACACCAATAACATTACTCCACCAATAACAATTGCTTTTGGTAGAATAGAACGTGAAATCAAGACAACGATTCCAGCTCCCAATAAAATAAATAAAATGGATCGTCCAATGTCTGATTTGTACAATTCAATGCGCACATCTTCAACCGCATTTTTAATTCCGCTTAAATAA
>JBEDCT010000159.1:0-2966 GCA_041176665.1 Bacteroidota bacterium
GTCACAAACAAGAAATTGGCATCAAATGCCACTCCTTTATACGGAGTTCCAGCACCACCACCACCTGCAATACAAGAAACATGTGTTCCGTGTGTCGCATACGAGTAAATGTTTGCGGTATCACTTCCTGCGGCAAGTAACTCACCTTGTGTCGTGTATTCGGTACCATATGCAAATCCCTGTGGATTAGGTCCGCTTGTTTTGTATTGATCCCAAGCTGCAACGATTCTAGATTGCTGCATGGCTGTATCGTAAAATACAGGAGAAGTGTAGTCAAATCCCCAATCGGTTACACCAATGTACACGTCTTTTCCGGAGTATCCTTGTGGTAAACCAATTCCTTGGTGGACACTGTCCGCACGCATGTCAACGATGGCTTTATCTAAGGAATTGTGAATTTTTGAAGCAATTTCTAAGTAAGCGAGTCCTTTGATGTTTGCTAGTTGACTCGTTTTATTTAATGGAACTTTGATGCTCACTAAATTGGCAATCGGTGTTCCAACAATAAATTGTTTTTTGATTAATTCAGATCGATCAAATCCTTCGGAAATCTTCCCTAGAAAGGATAAGTAATATTTTCCGTTTATCTGGTAAATGGGATAGCGCGCTAATAAATCTGGATGTATCACGCCTTTCTCCACCATTAATTGATGGTGAATCGTTGCCAAGTCTACGCGGTTACTCGCGCTCATTTTTACCTGTCCATTCGCAAGAAAACCGCTAAATAGCAATCCGCAAAAGAGTAGTGTAAAACGCTTCAAAATAGTCGACATCCTCAAATATAACAAAAAATGAGGACCTAGAAGGCGTTAAAACTCAATAAAATCAAGCTTTTTTATGCACGTGAAGATGTGAATAAACTAGAGTGTTTGAAAAAGTTGTTCTTTTGATTTTCGCACTTTCGCCAAGTGTTGGTAGTCGTCCTCTGTAGATCGAAAGCCAATAGGACATAGCAACACACTTTTTAAGTTTTGCTCGCTTAAACCTAACAATTCATCGAGTTTTTTCGCGTTGAATCCTTCCATTGGTGTCGCATCTACACGCATGCTCGCGCACGTGTGCAAAAGTTGGCCTAACGCAATATATGCTTGATGAACATTCCACGGTTCCACATCGCTATCTGGCATTTTCAAGATGTTTTTCTTTAAAAATTCACTGAATCCAGCAGCTCTTTCAGGTGGTGTGTTTCGTGTTTCCGTAACTAAATTGACGTGATCATCTAAGTAAGACTCACTGATCGATGTGTACGAACAAATAATCAAGAGGTGGGAAGCGTCCACAACTTGTCCTTGGTTGAACGCAATTTCTTTCATTTGTTCCCTCAATGCTGGACTAGAAACAAAAATAAATTTTAATGGTTGAATTCCGTAAGCGGATGGCGTCAGGCGCAAAGAGTCCTTGATGATATCCAATTGCTCATTCGTCAATTTTTTGGTTGCATCAAATTGCTTTGTCGCGTATCTCCAGTTTAAATCTTCTATTATTTGTTTCATGTCAAAATATCATTGGTACTTCTATAACTAGCATTTGGCCTTTTTGTTTATTCTGAAGGACAATTTCTTTTGTATCCCAGATGCCAATGGCATCTCGTTCGTTTAAACGTTCTTGTTCGATTTCAAATGCTCCATTGATATTCATGAAGTATGCACCGTTTCCTTCTCCTTTGATGGTGTAGGTTAGTGAGGTGTTTTCTTCCATGCTTACCAAGTGAATCCATGCATTTTGATGAATCCAAACGCCTTCTTGATCTGCATTTGGAGAAACCAATGGCAAGAATCGTTGTTCTGAATCCTTCAAGTCATAGGACTTTTGCTCATATCGTGGCGTTACTCCCTGTTTATTTGGGAAAATCCATATTTGGAAAAGGTTGATTTCTTCTTGTTGACTCGCATTCATTTCACTGTGGAAAATACCTGTCCCGGCGGACATCACTTGAACTTCTCCAGCTTTGACCACTTCACTGAATCCCATGCTGTCTTGGTGACGGAGCGAGCCACGAAGCGGAATCGTAATGATTTCCATATTGTCGTGTGGATGTTTTCCAAATCCCATTCCAGGTGCTACGATGTCATCGTTCAACACGCGAAGTGCGCCAAAATTGATGCGTTCTGGATTGTACCATTGAGCGAAACTAAAGGAATGTTTTGCATTCAACCAACCATGATTGGCATGGCCTCGGGTTTGGGATGTATGAAGGACTTTTTTCATTGTGCTTATTCGTTTGCACAAAGGTACGCACTATCCATGTGCACAACTTGATTTTGTCCATTTTCACGTAATTCAATAACCTGTGTTAATTCTTTTTCGTTCAAAGTGAACGTGGAGCCGGAAAAATGTGGATATTCGTTTCATGGTATTAAGTAGGTTTTGGCTAATAATCTTCATTAGCTCTGTATTATTTGTATTCGCTGGACTCTTTTTGTCCCAGTCGTATTCCATCGAATATGTATTAAATGGAAAAAAGGATAGTCCGATTTTAACAGGTGAACGCTACTTGAAAGATTGTTCGAAAGGATTCCAAGAAAGGTTAACATCCGCACCGGAAGGAACCTTGGTTTGTAATGTCAATGAAAATGATGTGGACACGACCTATGTCCTGAAGAATCAAACCGTACAAGTGTTTAAAGGAACACAAAAGGCTGATGGTCTTCTCGAAACGTGTAAAGCAAGTTTGTTTGATTTGATTTTGCCACTGATGGCCTATTTGGCGTTTTTCTGTGGAATCATGCAGTTGTTGATTGACTCTGGAGCGACCGAACGATTGGCAAGACGCTTGAGTCCATTTTTCGTAAAGGTTTTTCCTTCAGTACCAAAAAATCATGAGTCCATTTCCTACATGACCTTGAATTTTTCGGCAAACTTTTTAGGACTCGATTCTGCAGCGACACCATTTGGACTAAAAGCCATGCAGAGTTTACAGGAAATCAATCCGGATAAAGACCGAGCATCCGATGCGCAAATTATGT
>JBEDCT010000160.1:0-4385 GCA_041176665.1 Bacteroidota bacterium
CGTTGATCCGAAGTATAACTATGCACAGTAGAAATGTAGGCGACTTGAATGTCCATCAAGGACTTCAATACTTTGACCATCGGCGCAACATTGTTCGTCGTACATGAAGCATTTGAGATCACCGCATCATTAAAATCTACCGTATCATCATTTACTCCAATTACAACGGAAGGGATATCTTCATCATTTGCCGGAGCTGAAATAATGACGTTTTTTGCCCCTCCAACTAAATGTTTAGAGGCGGCCTCTCTCGTTAAAAATAATCCTGTTGATTCTAAAACGGTTTCAACACCATAATCTGACCATGGTATCAATTCTGGATTGCGTTCACTGATAAAGGTGATTTTCTTTCCATTGGAAAAGTGCAATTCATTTCCGATGATTTCGAAGGTTAAAGATAAATTTCCATGTATAGAATCGTACTTCAATAAATGGGCAAGTGTCTTGACATCGGCTAGGTCATTGACTAAAGCAACATCTACTTGGGGATCTTGTAAAGCAATACGCGTAAAACAACGTCCAATTCGACCAAAACCATTTACACCAACCTTTTTCATTTTTTTGAATTATTTAAGCATACAAAATTACACAACCGCACGAAACAGACAACAATTAAAAAGAAAAAGTGTTCAAATGACACTTTGAACACTTTTCCCTTTAAAATCTGCTATTTTAGTTAGTTAAATGTATACGTTTGACCGTTTACAGTTACGGTAAATGTTACATCGCAGGTACCTGTCCCATAATCGAGTAGGCGAACCGGACGACTTTGTGGTGTAATTTCAACTGTTCCGCTAACGGGGAATCCGCATCCAACTTTAATGTGCACAGGTGAAGTAATATTCGCTGTATATCCACCTCCAGATGAAAACACACCTGTTGCGGTACCAGTTATGTCGTATTCGTCATCGAAGCGATTGAAGAGCGTCGTGAAGCCATGAGTCCAAGTGCGCACACGTGTTGACGTATAGGCCATAGTTTCGCCCGATGTAAGCGTTGCGATACCATCAATCTGTACGTTGAAAAAGGGTTGTCCAGAAGCATTTAGGCCCATGTTCTCCACTGTTTTCGTTCCTTCGATTTTGATGTCATTTACATAGTAATCGACAGGCGTATGGGTAATGATGGTTCCTTGTGCATGATAGAATCCTGTATACGTTGTCACAATTTTACCGCGTCTTGTTTTTCCGTCGTTGCAATCACAATTAGTCGATCCATAATCAACCGTAACTGTTTTTAGTGTCCCAGTTGTATCAATGGTAATGATCACATTACACGCCGTTTTCTGCTGAACTGGTTTGTCTCCAGGATGTGTAACAATCACGCCGCCATTTTTGTAATACACCATGTTTCCCGTAATCGCTTGATCGGAAATATTGGTCATTTCATCAAAAGCCGTTTCAACTTTTCGGTTGACCTCAGCCGATTGATCTTTGTCGTAACGGAATTTACCACATGCACTAAGTACAATTGAGAATCCCAAGCTAAATAGAACGATTTTTTTCATAACTTAAAATTTAAAAACTGTTTCCTCAATTACAAATTTCCTGCCAATTTTGTTTACAAATTCAATTTTTTACGCACTTCTTGAGAAATACCTTCTTTATGTAGGTAAATGTTGATGGTTTTGTATTTGAAGTAGTTTTCAGATACATATAAATATCCTTTTGGATAATTGGATGTCCCCCAAGAATTTTTCACCAAGAAATAATTCACGCCATTTTGATCTGTGTATAATCCAACGATATGCATTCCATGGTCATCTGTTGTCGTTTTATTATCGTATGCTTCTTGACGTAATTCCTGCGTAATTTTCAATTCTTTCGTTGGTTCAATAAAGGCATTCGAATTACGTTCAGCACCTGCATTGTTAAAGTTTTTGTTGTCTTTCCCTACGACTTCTACGCTTTTTGGATCAGCCGGAACAATCGCAATTCCATTTCGGAAACTAAATCCTTTTTCAGAAACGTCCGCTCCCCAAGCGATGGTATATCCATTTTTCAAGGCTTCTTTTGTTACCTCTACTAAGTCATTCATCTCTACATTGTAACTTTCACCCCATGCCCAGTTGTCTGGAATTTCCAAAAGACATTTTTTGTACATCTCGTGATTGGTAAAGGACGTTAGGGAAACGTAATTATCCATATTCAATTTCACATGTTCAGCGAATGATTTAGGAGTGTATTTCTTTCCTTCAAATTCGAATTCTTTGACATCTTTTCCGATATTCTGGTCAAGAATTTTGTTGTATTCTTTCTTCCATGAATCAGAAATTCCCTCAGGAGCACCAAGTTTAGTCATGATTTCTTGCATGATTTTATTCAAGGCATTGAACATTTCAGCATGATTATAAGTCTCGGTTTTTTCGAGTCCAGTGTAATCTGCATAGGGAACAATTCCATAATTACGGATCACTAACGGGATGTCATGAAAAGCTCCACCTTCGCCGAAATTCGTTTTTCCGTCCATGCGGATGTATTTTTCCGCTTTCATTTCATACGCCTTGCGAACCGTGTACATTTCTGATAGCACGATGTCTTTACCGACACCTAAACGCATCAATTCAGATTCAAAAAAGGACATTCCAGAGAAGGACCAACATGTACCGGTTTGTCCTTGACTTTGTACTGGTGTTGCATCTAAATGGACAACTTTCTGAAATTGGTATTTACTCCCTTCTGCATTGGTAACCTGTGCCAATGACATTGTTGCACCAAAAAAGATTGGCAACAAAAATTTAATTGTTCTTTTCATGTGTTGATTTATAGTTTGCAAATCCAACCTTCGATTCCTTTGGAATTTACTTGCGATTGAATTGCTTGAATTTCCGTTTGATTGACTGCCGATCCTGCACTTACTCGAATGAGTGTTCCGCCAGGTAAAATATGTGCGTTGAATCCGTCAGCTTGAAGTTTCTGAACAAAGTTGTTCGCATTTCGCTCCTCTGAAAAACATCCAACAATGTATTCGAAATTTGCTTTCGCGCTGCTTGTCTCTACTACTGCTGTTGCTTTCGCCTCAAGGTTCGGAATCTTTACCGCAAAAACGGTAGACTCATCGTATTGATAAAATCCGATTTCCCCTGGTTCGACAGTTGAAAGTTGCTGATCAATATTCGCCTCATTTGCAACTGATTTTTCAAATGGAGCAATTTGTTTTTCAGCGTAACGCACGGTCATTTTTCCACGAAGTGGATTAAAATCTTTGTAGGAAATAAGTCCTGAATGCAGCACATCTGTCTTCATTGGAATCCAAAACGAATAGAATGCAAATGGCAGTAAACACGCCGCTGCAGCATACTTCCAAAATTTCGTTGGATTTTTTTGAGTTGATTTTTCTGTTGAAACAGGATTTAACTGAATAATCGGAGTTTCCTCTTGAACTTGATTTGGAACAAAGGTCACATTCGATAATCCATAGGAGCTCAATAGCAAATTAAAATGACGGTCTTGTTCGAAACGAACGATGCCATCCGCATCCTTTGTGAAAATCCCAAGTTTTGGAATGCTTACTTGCTTTCCCAGTGCTAAATCCGCATTTAATTTTCCGGTGAAATCAGTGAGTTGGCTAACTCCTTCTTGGTAATACAGTCCATTCAAACGAGCATATTCAGCTAACACTAATCCATCGTCGTTGATGAGGTTTCGGTTAAACAGTAATTGCTTGTATGGAGCTTGAAGAATGCCTTTTTCGAAGTCGATTTGAGCCGAAATTGTTTTCGACACGAATCCACCAAAATTTGGCAGTACCACACAATTGTGGCGCAAAATTAATTGACAAATGACTTCTTCAAATGGGATCATTTACCAAATTTACAAAAGAAAGATGGAATTACAAAAACAGCAGGACATTCTCCACATCCTCTGGTGTGTCAATGTTCGGTGTTTCGATGTCAGTTAGAACAACTTTAATAGGAAAGCCGTGATACATCCAACGCAATTGTTCCAATGATTCCATTTTCTCTAAAGCTGTTGGCGTCAATTGACAAATGCGAGCCAGGGTGTTTGTCCTGTAGGCATATAATCCGATGTGTCGAAGAAAAGGGTAATTCGACAAATACTCCCCTTTAAAATGGTGTGAATTCGGAACACAGCTCCGACTAAAATACAGCGCATTTTCTTGATGATCAAGGACAATTTTTATGCGGTTCGGATTCTTTAAATCTGCTTCATCACTTGTTGGAATACCTAAAGTGGCGATGTTCACCTCGGGGTTTTTAAACGCGCTAAGTAGTTGATCGAGTTGCACTGGATTCACCAATGGTTCGTCTCCTTGTATGTTTATGACTACATCGAATCCTGGATTTAAAGCAGCAACTTCTGCGCAACGATCCGTTCCACTTTGATGTGATTCACTTGTTAAACAAACATTTCCGCCAAAGCGAA
>JBEDCT010000161.1:0-8554 GCA_041176665.1 Bacteroidota bacterium
GAATTAGTAGTTTATACATGGAAATATCTAGAATTCAGTTGCTTAATCGTTTAAAATCTGTAGCGTTCGTTACGTTAACGTTAGGCTTTGTTGGTTTAACCAACTTTTCAAAAGCTCAAGGAGAGGCACTTTTCAAATCAAAATGTGCTACGTGTCACCAAACCCACAAGAATAGCACAGGGCCAAAGTTGTTCCAAGTTCGTGACAAATGGGCTGCAGGTGGTGCGAAAGAAGGGAGCATTATCAAATGGGTAAACAATTGGCAAAACGCTGTAGCTGCGGATCCGTATGCTGCTGAGGTTTCCAAATGGTCTCCAACCGCGATGTCTGCTTTCCCTGAATTGAAACCAGAGGAAATTATTTCTATTTTTGATTGGATAGATGCACAGCCAGATCCTGCAATGGCAACGACAACTGGGGGTCCAGTTGATCCTAATGCACCACCATTAGATCCAATGGAAGAAGAAGGTTCTGTTGGATGGATTTGGATAGTAATGGCTGTCATCTTTATTGTCATCATTCTTGCAGTAGGTGGCGTTCGTCGTCAATTGAAAATCGCAACTTCTGATAATCCTGAGCATCAAGAGAAACTTACTTACGGAGAAGAATTACGTACAATTGCATGGAAATACAGATTGTGGGTTGGACTCGCATCATTAGTTACAGTGATTGCAGTGATTGTTACTTTGTTTCAAGGATTGTACCGCATCAATGTGATGGAAGATTACCAACCAACGCAGCCAATTGCTTTCCCACACAGTCAACATGCTGGAGTTAACGGAATCGATTGTAAGTATTGTCACAATTCGGTGACTAAATCGAAATCAGCTGGAATTCCATCCGTGAACGTTTGTATGAACTGTCACAAACAAATCAACGGAGAAGGAAAACCTTTTGCAGGTGAAATCAAGAAAATATACGCAGCAGCAGGATGGGATGCATCTTCAGGGGCAGGAAAATATACAGGAAAAACAAAGCCAATTGTTTGGAACAAAGTTCACGTTCTACCTGATCACGTTTACTTCAATCACTCTCAACACGTTGTGGTAGGCGGTGTAGACTGTAAGCAATGTCACGGAGACATGACGGTGATGAGCGAAGCAGCAAAAGTTCAACCAGTGTCTGAATTAAATAAAATTGAAGGAAACATTCAGTTAACTAAACCGACATTAACAATGGGATGGTGTATCGAATGTCACGGTAAAAAAGACGTGAAAATCGGAGATGGTAAAAATGCTTACTACGATGAAATTCACCGACGATTGAAAAAAGACCCAGCACTTTACAAGAAATATTACCAAGATGGTAAAGTATCTGTTAGTGAACTAGGAGGTTGGGAATGTGCGAAATGCCACTATTAATAAATTAATAATATTCTTGTCGAAGAAAAGACCATGGGAATGACTAGAAAATATTGGAAAGGACTTGAAGAATTAAAGGAGACTCCTGAATTCATTAAGCACAAAGAGCAAGAGTTTCCGAATCAACAAACGGTTGAGGAATTCTTATCTGACGAAAAATTAGCTGAAACTTCTACTGCTAGAAGAGATTTCCTTAAATTTTTAGGGTTCTCGGTTGCTGCGGCAACACTAGCGGCTTGTGAAGCTCCTGTTACGAAGATTGTACCTTATGTGAACAAACCGGAAAATGTTACTCCAGGTATGCCAACATGGTATACAAGTACATACTACGATGGTAATTCATATGCGAGTATTCTAGTAAAAACCCGTGAGGCACGTCCAATCTTTATTAAAGGAAATAAGGATTTTGGTTTTACAAAAGGTGGGGTGAACCCACAAATCGTAGCTTCAGTTTTAGGTTTGTATGATAGCGAGCGCTTGAGTCAACCAACTGCAGGTGGATCCAACGCTGCTTGGAGTTCTATTGACAAAGCGGTTTCTTCAGCACTAAAATCTGCAAAATCTGTCACTTTATTGACAAACACAGTGATAAGTCCTTCTATGAAGCGCGCGATTGCTGAAATGTCACTTTCGTTAAACGGAGAAACTGGAAGTAAATTCCAACACATTCAATACGATGCAGTTTCTTACGCTGGTATGCGTGAAGCAAACTTATCGAACTTTGGATCTAGAATGATTCCTAGCTACGATTTCTCTAAAGCAAAAACGATTGTATCTATTGATGCTGACTTCTTAAATTCTTGGTTGTTGTCCACCGAATATACGGGACAATATGCATTAACACGCAATCCGGATGCTGCATGGATGTCAAAACACATTCAATTTGAAACAGTATTGTCAGTGACTGGATCTAACGCGGATTACCGTGGAATGATTAAGCCTTCTGAGCAAGCGGCAGTTTTAGCATACATCATGAAAGGTTTAGGCGGTAACGCTGGTGTCTCTTCTGATTTGAACCCATCCGCGAAAGCGGCTGCTGATCAAGCAATCAAAGCACTGAAAAAATCGAAAAATGAATCATTAGTTGTTTCTGGATCTAACAACATTGGAGTTCAACAGTTGACTAACAAGTTGAATAACATGTTGAAATCTTATGGAACAACAATCGATCTATCAAATCCAATCAATCTATTCCAGTCGGAGGATGCGAAAGTAGCTAAATTCGTGAAAGATGTAGTTGCTGGAAACGGTCCAGATGTTTTATTGATGATGGATGTGAATCCAGTATATACATTACCAAATGGTGATGCATTTGCAAAAGGACTGAAAAAAATTAAAACTTCCGTAGCGATTTCATCTTACGCAGATGAAACAGCTGCACTTTGCTCGTATGTTTGTCCTAGTTTCCACGCATTGGAATCTTGGTCAGACTTTGAAGCGAAAGCAAGCGAGTATGCATTATCTCAGCCAACGATTCGTCCATTAGGTGAAGCAACTGCTTCAGCTTTGGAATCAATGCTTGTATGGAATGGAAAAGCTACGCGTGGAGGAAAAGATTCTTCTGTTGCGTATGACTATATAAAAGCAACGTTTGCAGCGAAATTCCCAACATCGGATTTCGACATGGCTATTCACAACAGTGTGATGTCTCAAGCAATTGTTCCAAGCACCTTGGTTTACGCAGATGCGAAAATCGGAAGTTTACCAAAATCAGCTGAATGGGAAGTTTCTTTCTACCAGAAAGCAGGTATCGGAACAGGAGCAAATGCAAATAATCCATGGTTACAAGAATTACCAGATCCTATTACGAAAGTAACTTGGGATAACTATATTACCATGAATCCTGTTGATATGAAAGCGAAAGGTTTCGTAACAACATATGATCAAGAGCATGGATTAAACTTAACGACTGTTAACGTAAATGGAAAAAGTGTAACGCTTCCAGTTTACCCATTACCAGGACAGGCCTTGAAAACTATTGGTATCGCTTTAGGTTATGGCCGTGGAGCGAATGGAGAGAAAATTGGTAAAGCAGCTTTCCAAACAAAAGAATATGGTGGATATGAATTAAACGCTGCTGGAAATCGTATGCCGATTGGAGCAAATGTTTATGCAATGGTTGCGAGTGGCGCTACTTTTGAGTATGCTAGCCCTGTGACAATTGGTTCGGCTGAGGGTGTCTACCCTATTGCTGCAACACAAATTCACCACACTGTAATGGGACGTTATTCAATTGTTCGTGAAACGACATTGGATATCTACCAAAACAAGGATAGAAGCGCATTTAATCCTCCGCATACTTTGCAGAAAATGGATGAACACGGAAATCACGTGGAAGCTCCAATGTCAGAGTTTGATTTATGGGATGCACATCCAGTGGAGAAAATTGGTCACCGTTGGGGAATCAGCATTGATCTTTCTTCTTGTATCGGATGTGGAACGTGTTTAATTGCATGTCAATCTGAAAATAATGTTCCTGTAGTTGGAAAAGACGAGGTAAGAAGAGGTCGCGAAATGCATTGGTTGCGTGTCGATCGTTACTTTGCATCTGACGAAGAGGCTACAGTAGGAACAAGAAAAGATAAAGAAACGTTCTCTTTTGATAAAGCAGAATATGCTGCTGAAAATCCAAAGGTTCTTCACATGCCATTAATGTGTCACCACTGTAACCACGCACCGTGTGAAACGGTTTGTCCGGTTGCAGCAACAACACACAGTAATGAGGGATTAAACCAAATGACCTACAATCGTTGTATTGGAACAAGATATTGTGCAAACAACTGTCCTTACAAAGTACGTCGTTTCAACTGGTTCAACTATCCTTCATATAAAAAGATGACAGAGGTCAATCCAGCTCAAGATGATCTAGGACGTATGGTTTTAAACCCAGACGTAACAGTTCGTTCAAGAGGTGTGATGGAGAAATGTTCATTATGTGTTCAACGCATTCAAGCGACTAAATTATCTGCTAAGAAAGATGCAAGAGAAATAGTTGACGGTGAGTTCGCTACAGCGTGTTCTGATTCTTGTCCAACAAATGCAATCGTTGTAGGAGATTGGAACGACTTAAAATCATTGATTCGCACGAAGTCTGAAGACCAAAGAGCTTATCAAGCATTAGAAGAAGTTGGTGTAAAACCAAATGTTTGGTACCAAGTAAAAGTGCGAAATGAAGAAAATGACTTGTTAAGTAAATTACAAGTAGAAAAACACGAAGGAAACAAACATCATTAATTACTTAAATAACTGAAATGCAAAAGGAAGCAGCAATCAGAGAACCCCTCATATTAGGTCATAAGACTTATCATGACATTACCGAGGATGTTTGTCGTCCAATTGAAGACAAAGCACCTAAAATGTGGTACACATTATTCGGTATAGCTTTAATTATTGGATTGTATGGTGTGGGTTGTATCCTATACTTACTTGGAACAGGAATTGGAGTTTGGGGATTGAATAAAACCATCGGATGGGCTTGGGATATTACCAATTTCGTATGGTGGGTAGGTATTGGTCACGCGGGAACCTTGATTTCTGCAGTACTTTTATTATTCCGTCAAAAATGGAGAATGGCGATTAACCGTTCAGCTGAGGCGATGACCATCTTTGCCGTGTTCATGGCTGGATTGTTTCCATTAATTCACATGGGTCGTTTATGGGTTGGATACTGGGTACTTCCATTACCAAACCAATTCGGATCCCTTTGGGTGAATTTCAATTCTCCACTTCTTTGGGACGTATTCGCGATTTCAACGTATTTATCCGTTTCACTCGTATTCTGGTACATTGGATTGATTCCAGATTTCGCTACCATTCGCGATAGAGCGAAAAAACCGCTTTCTAAAAAAATGTACTCGATCCTGGCTTTTGGATGGTCTGGTCGCGCTAAAAACTGGAATCGTTTTGAATTGGTTTCCTTGGTTCTTGCTGGATTGGCAACACCATTGGTATTCTCGGTTCACTCGATTGTATCCTTTGACTTTGCTACATCCGTAATTCCAGGATGGCATACGACTATCTTCCCCCCGTACTTCGTTGCGGGAGCTGTATTCTCTGGATTTGCGATGGTACAAACCTTATTGTTGGTTATGAGAAAAGCAATGGGACTTGAAGCATATATTCACACAAAACACGTGGAATACATGAACATCGTGATCATGGTAACAGGTTCCATCGTTGGAACAGCGTACATCACAGAGTTGTTTATCTCTTGGTATTCAGGTGTGGAATACGAATCGTACGCATTCATTAACCGTGCAACTGGTCCTTACTGGTGGGCATATTGGTCAATGATGACGTGTAACGTGATTTCTCCACAGTTAATGTGGATTCCTAAATTGAGAAGAAGTTTATTGTTTACATTCTTCATCTCCATCGTAGTAAACATCGGTATGTGGTTCGAGCGTTATGTAATTATCGTGACTTCCATTCACCGCGACTACATTCCAGCAGCATGGAGCATGCACTTCCCAAGTCACATCGATATCGGTGTATATGTGGGAACAATTGGATTGTTCTTCGTATTCTTCTTATTGTTCGCTCGTTTCTTCCCTGTATTGGCATTAAACGAAGTGAAAACAATCTTGAAAGGATCAGGACAATCGTACAAAGAATCACCAGATTATCACAAACACCATTAATCCCTAGGGTATGTCAGATAAAGTAATTTATGTAATGTATGACGACGACGAGGCATTGAAAGACAGTGCAAAAAAACTCGTTTCGAAAGGCGTCAAAATTTCCGAAGTATTTTCTCCATTTCCAATTCACGGTATCGATCCGATTATTGGGATTAAGAATACACGTCTAGGAATCATGGCTTTCTTATATGGTATAACTGGATTAACACTAGCAACATTAGGAATGCGCTATTTTATGATTACAGATTGGCCAATGAATATTGGTGGTAAACCTAATTTTAGCTATTTGGATAATATGTTGGCATTTGTACCAATTAGTTTTGAGTTCACGGTTCTATGTGCTGCTCACGGTATGGCAATCACGTATTTATTGAGAAATAAAACACTACCTGGTATGCCAGCACAAAATCCGGATCCGCGTACAACAGACGATAAGTTTGTGATGGAAATCCGTTTGAATGAAAATCATGGAATTTCTGAAGCGGAATTGGATGAAATGTTGAAGGAAACAGGATTCTTCGAATTAGATAAAAAGGAAATTAATTAAGAAACGAACGTAAGATGAAAAGAAATGTATTTGCAATCATAGGTACGTCTGCGTTAACGTTATCATTATTGATGCTTAATTCTTGTAAATCGGACCCAAACAGTCCAGGTTTAGAATATGCACCAGATATGTACCGCACACCTTCTATCGAACCATACGTTGATTATGGTGAAGTTAGAGGTCGTATTGATGAATCGAAAAAAGTAAAATTGTCTGCTAGAATTCCGGCTAGAAATACAATACCATATTACGGCACGGATTCTTCAGAAGTGAAATTAATGCTTCCATACTTTAGAAAACCAAATGTAGCATTCAGAGAATCTCACGGTTTGTATGGTGTAGATGTGTCTCTTGCTGATGAGTATACGTTGGCTCTAGCAGATAAAAACTTATTAGCGATGAATGCATTGAATGCAGAAAAACTAATAGGTAAAGGCAAGGAATTGTTTACGGCAATGTGTCAACATTGTCACGGTGAAAAAGGTGATGGTAATGGACCAATGGTTTTGAGCGGTGCTTATGTAGGCGTTCCTAACTATGCTAACTTAGCTAATTTATCTGACGGACAAATGTTCTATTCAATTTACTACGGTAAAGGAATGATGGGTGCGCATGGTTCAATTCTTTCGAAAAAAGAAATTTGGACGCTCATTCATTACGTTCGTCAATTCCAAAATAAGGATTACGGCAAATTTGATGCAAGCGGAAAACCAATGATGTCTGCGGTAGCTTCGGATACAACAGCTGTTAAACCATAAACGATTTAAGAAATGGAATTTCAAATAACCAAAAAAGCAAAAAATGTAACTTTCGGACTCATGGGAGTTGGATTGTTATTGACTATCGTCGGAGTAATCATGAACATGGGCGATCATCATTTCTTAACGCGTTTTCTAGCAAGTGGACTTATCAATGGATTTTTCTTTTTTGCACTTGGATTAGGCGCTTTGTTCTTCTTGTCTCTTCAATATGCGACAGAAACGGGATGGTATGCATCTGTTAAACGTGTGATCGAAGGAGTAGCAGCATTTATTCCTTACGGAATGGGTGTACTTGGACTAGTATTGTTAGTGATTACCTTAAACCAAGGAGCGCACATCTATTTATGGATGGACCCGAATGTAGTGGCACATGATGAGATTATTGAAGGAAAAACAGCATATTTAAATCCAATCTTCTTTTGGATTAGAACAATTGTTTATTTTGCTACATACATCATTTTCTTACGTGGTTTCCAAAAGAGATCAGCAGAGGAAGATCGCATAGGTGGAACTGAAATACACTTCCAGAACTACAAAAAAGGAGCGATGTTCCTTGTGTTCTTTGCAGTATTTAGTTCAACTTCTTCTTGGGATTGGTTGATGTCAATTGATGTTCACTGGTTCTCTACTTTGTATGGTTGGTATACTTTCGCAGGAATGTGGTGTTCTACAATGGTTGTATTGGTATTAACAACCTTGTACTTGAAGAAATTAGGATACTTACAAAAAGTAAACGATTCCCACATTCACGATTTAGGAAAATGGACATTCGCTACATCTTTCTTGTGGTCTTACCTTTGGTTCTCTCAATTTATGTTGATTTGGTACGCTAATATCGGTGAAGAAGTTGCTTACTATATGACACGAATTGCAAACTTTAAAGTGTTGTATTTCTCTATGTTCATCATCAACTTTGCTTTCCCAATGTTAATTTTGATGTCACGTGATGCGAAGAGAAATGCGGGCATTTTAACATTCGTAGGAATGGTAATATTACTAGGACACTGGTTGGATGTTTATATTATGGTATCGGCTGGAACATTAGGTCCAAACGCAAGTATTGGAGCATTAGAAATTGGCATGGCCTTATTGATGTTAGGATTCTTTGCATATACGGTATTGAAAAATCTAACAAAAGCTCCTTTAACGCCAGTAAATCATCCATTTTTGGATGAAAGTATTCACCACGAAATTTAATTTACAAACGATAAAATATCATGGATAATAAATTAATAATACTCATAG
>JBEDCT010000162.1:0-14728 GCA_041176665.1 Bacteroidota bacterium
TCACATAGATGTAAAACACTAATTTTGAGCTATGAAAACAAGAAATTTCCTGACAGTCCTTTTTCTAGGCGCAACTCTATTCAAACAAGAAGTTTATGCACAAGTCAGTATTGACGCTGACCAAAGAATAGAGCAGCAAATTGCAAGAAAAGCCAGTAAACAAATGGCTGGATATAGGCTTCAAATTTGTTTTGATTCAGACAAATCCATCATTGATGAGGCGAGAAATCGGTTCATCAGCATGTATCCAAAAATAGACACCTATGTGACTTTTGAAGCACCGAACTTCAATTTAATGGTCGGTGATTTTCGAACGTTAATTGAAGCTGAAAGAATTCAAGCGGAGATTCATGGAAAATTCACGGTTGTAATTGTGCATAAAACACAAATCAACCTGCCAAGAATAGACTAGGCACTAAAAATGTTTCCATCCTTGAGCGGTCAGTGTAATTGCTGAACCGTTTCTATCCACAAAATAAGTACCTTCTTCAGGATTTGTAATATGTCCGATAATTGAAAAATTTGGATTCGATTGAATCACTTCAAAATCACTTTGTTTGATGGTGAACAATAATTCATAATCTTCACCTCCATTTAAGGCACAGGTGCCTGGATCTAGATTAAAATCAAGTGCGGCCATGGATGTTTTTGCATCAATGGGGATTTTCTCATCGTAGACATGGCATCCAACGTTACTTGCTTTACAAATGTGTAAAATCTCACTTGCTAGTCCATCGGAAACATCAATCATCGCTGTTGGTTGTACTCCCAATTCCTTTAAATACCTCACCACATCGACCCTAGCTTCCGGTTTTAATTGACGCTGCATGATGTAGTCGTGTCCATCTAAATCAGGCTGAATAGCCGGATTTGACTTAAACACATCTTTCTCACGTTCCAAAAGTTGTAATCCCATGTAGGCACCACCCAAATCACCTGATACCACAAGTAAATCAAATTCTTTCGCACCTGATCTATAAACGATTTCTTCTTTTTTGACACGGCCAATTGCCGTTATGGTAATCATGAGTCCTGATGTTGAACTTGTTGTGTCCCCGCCAACCAAATCAACTTCAAACTCCGTACATGCTAACTTAATACCAGCGTATAATTCTTCTAACGCTTCCAAACTAAAACGATTGGAAACAGCAAGGGCAACGGTGATTTGTTCCGCCTTACCGTTCATTGCGCAGATGTCTGAAACATTAACCGCCACAGCTTTATACCCGAGGTGCTTCAACGGCATGTACATCAAATTAAAGTGAATTCCTTCAATTAATGCGTCAGTAGAAACGAGCAAATACTCGCCGTTTCCTGCATCAATTACGGCAGCATCATCTCCAACGCCAGTAATGGAGGTGTCATTTTTCAACTCTACTCCTTTAGTCAGTTGATCAATGATGCCAAATTCTCCTAATTCGCTAATGTCTGTGCGTGATTCACTCATCTTTCCAATTTTTACAAAGATACGTTATAATCAATGGAATCAAATTTAACATATCTCCACATTCAAAAAAGGCACGCAATTTGTAGCTTTGACAAAAATATTTTTCATGAAAAACCTATTACTCATTCTATTAACGAGCCATCTTTTTATTTTCTTTCCATTTTTTACCTTTGCTCAAGGCGGAATCTTCAAAGTAAGATTAATGGTGGATAAAGCGCTCACTAGTTCCGTGACTTTTTCAACGGCAAATCAGGCCAATAATACCTATTCTAATTTTAGGTTTCCTTCCAATTTGCAAGATTCGATTAAGTCCGAAATTCAAAAAACAGTGAAAAGTCAACTTTTCAAAGAATCCCAATTTATTTACGACTTAAAAGCAGATGGAAGCAAGAAGGTTACTTTGGAAACGGGGACCTTTGCTGGAGGCTATCCTAAAATGACCAAAAAAAGAGCAATTTTTGGATATGAAGAGGAACTTTACATCAAAATTAAAATAAAAGTTCAAGGATATAACGGGCCATCTTTCGGCGCAATGGGCGTTCAATATTCGAACATTCATCCGACTGTAAAAGTGAAAATGAAAGCATTCGACGTAGACAAAAAGAAAGTTTTTTCTCGAAAAATAAGACTTTGGGATTTTGACAAACTAAACAGCCTCAGTTATACGAATCCATTAGGAACTATCACGACAACAAAGGCGTTAAATCCGGAACAAATCTATCAAATGATCAAACACACATTGATGGTTTTCAACGAAGAAGAGGAAAGAAGACGTTAAAAAACAAAACCCTTGATAACAATGATTATCAAGGGTTTTTATGTTTTCAAAGAGTTGGCCCACTAGGGCTCGAACCTAGACTCTTCGGTACCAAAAACCGACGTGTTGCCAGTTACACCATGGGCCATTCAACATTTTTTCAAATGCGATGCAAATTTAAGAACATTTTTTCTTGTTGGCAACTAGATTTGAAAAATAATTACGAAGTTCTGACTTAATTGCTTGAGATGAGTGAATTTTCAATGCGAATATTCTTAAATTCGCAGTACAAAAAACAGAACTAATTCGCACACACATGAATTATACTAAATGGAATACCCTACTCGGCTGGCTTGTTTTTCTGATGGCAAGCACCGTGTACCTCATGACGATTGAATCCACAGCAAGTTTATGGGATTGTGGTGAATACATAACTGCTGCTTACAAATTGGAAGTTGGGCATCCACCAGGTGCGCCGTTGTTTATGGTTTTGGGACGCTTGTTTAGTTTCTTTGCAGCGCCTGAGTCTGTGGCTGTTTGGATTAATGCATTATCAGCGATTTCGAGTTCATTGACGATTCTTTTCATGTTTTGGTCTTTGACTCTTTTGATAAAAAAAATCATTCTTTCACAACAAAAAGAGTTAACATGTGGTAATCAAATTGCCATTTTTGCCTCAGCGGCAATTGGGTCATTGGCCTACACATTTTCTGATTCCTTTTGGTTTTCTGCTGTTGAAGGTGAAGTATATGCCATGGCGTCGTTATTTACAGCGGTGATTTTCTGGGCGATTCTCAAATGGGACGAAGAAATGGGATTATTGTCTAAGGGCGAATTAACAGATGATTACCGTCCAAATAGATGGATTCTTTTGATTTTCTTCATGCTTGGACTTGCGATTGGTGTCCATTTACTAGGAATCCTTGTTGTTCCGGCAATTGGATATATGATTTATTTTAGAGTGAAAGAGGTGGTGAATTTAAAGGGAATCATTCTAACCGGGGTTATCTCGATTGTTGCACTTGGATTCATTCAAGAAGGAATCATTCCGGGATCTATTGCCATGGCCTCTAGTTTTGAAGTTGCATTCGTAAACAGTTTAGGTCTTCCATTCTTTTCTGGAACCGTTTTCTTCTTCATTTTATTGATTTTCGCTTGCGTTTTTCTGGTAAGATGGGCACGAAAAAAAGGGAATACCTTGGTTTATAATTCCATGATGGGCTTGGTATTTCTTTTAATAGGGTACAGCTCATTCGCCGTTATTGTGATTCGTTCAAACGCAAACACGCCGCTTGATGAAAATGACCCTGAGAACCTTGTTACACTTCACTCCTACTTAAAACGTGAACAATACGGTTCTGCTCCGATTTTCTTCGGTAATTATTGGAATTCGTTCCGTAATGGAGAAGAAATGACGGAAAACGGAGCGCGTGTGTTGAGTAATGATGCTTGGAAGGATTTATCTGCTTACTACTTGCGTCGTTTTGTTATCACGGAAGGAGATATCGAAGTAAAAGCATTCACAAAAGAGGCAGACGCCCAAAAATGGGTTGCTGAACACAATGGAGCTTATTCCATTGAAGAGAAATATTACGAAAGTAATGCCTCTATTCGTCATGGAGCTGTGGCTACTTATGCTCAATCAACCATTTTCCCTCGTATGTACTCAGGAGACAGTCCCGTACACAAGCAAGGATACGCAAAATGGTCCGGTTATGATGAAAATGACGGGACAAATACAGAAATTGGTCGAGACGGAAAACGCTTGCCAAGTTTCGGGGAGAACCTTACCTATTTCATGCGTTACCAAGTTAATTGGATGTACTTACGTTATTTCATGTGGAACTTTGCTGGTCGCCAAAACGACATTCAAGGACATGGAGATAACCTTCATGGAAACTGGATTTCAGGTTTTTCTTTCCTAGATGAAGTACGTTTGGGAAGTCAAGAATTCCAACCTCATTACACAACCGAGAATCCTGCTCACAATAAATTTTTCCTATTGCCGTTAATTTTAGCCCTTATTGGACTTGTATTCCATTACCGCAAAACTCCAAAAGACGCTTTCGTCTTAACACTTGCCTTCATTTTTACAGGTTTGGCGATTGTGGTGTATTTGAATCAAAAACCAATGGAGCCGAGAGAACGTGATTACGCATATGCTGGTTCATTCTACTTCTTTGCCATGTGGATTGGCGTTGGTGTATATGCGATTTATAACTTCGTTCAAAGTAAAATTAAATCTCAAGTAAATAGCGCCATGCTTGCCAGTGCTCTTGGTGTTGCCGTTCCTGTGATTATGGGAGTACAAGGATGGGATGATCACGATAGAAGTGGAAAAACATCTGCAAGGGACTTGGCAACGAATTACTTACAGTCGTGTAGCAAAAATAGCATCATCTTTACCAACGGAGACAACGACACCTTCCCTCTTTGGTACCTTCAAGAAGTAGAGGGGAAACGAACGGATGTGCGCGTTTGTAATTTGTCCTTGATGGGAACAGACTGGTACACGAATCAAATGAAAATGAAATCATATGATTCAGATCCTCTCCCTATTAAATTCCGTGAGGACCAAATTCTGATGTATGCCGGGAATACAGATCAAGTGTATTTTATGCCTTTACTTCAGTTGTTCTCCATGAATGCAAGTGAAGAAATAATCAACAAAGTACTGAATATGCGCTTGGAAAACAATCCAACAGAAGCGGTAAATGCGGCACGTTATTTTGATCAAGAAGTTCAAAAAATCTTTGCAAATGTATCGATCACAAATGCTGAATTTGAATCAACTAGATCTGCAATTTCAAGCACCGATACAACCAATCTCATTCAAGCTACCATTCAAAAATACCTTGGTGTATTTAAACTGTTTGAAGGCGCTAGAAGCGGTTCTGTAGAATTTAAAAATGGGTCAGCAGAACAACTACAAGAGTTGTTGGAACAATATGAAAAGATTTGGTCTTCCGTTGACTTTAAAGATGCCATGGCTTTTGTGCGTGACGACAACAACATGTTAACAGACGAAGGGAAAAAATACAGTTTCTTCCCATCAAATCGTTTTACACTAAAAGTGAATAAAGAAAATGCGCTAAAGGCTGGTACAATCACACAAAAGGAGTTGTCCACGTGTTCGAATGAAATCAATTTTGAATTCAGTACAGACCGAGATCCTGCGTTAACGCGTGACGAAGTCATGATGATGGACATTGTAGCAAATAATGACTGGAAACGTGGGATTTTCTTCTCCAGCAGTCGTGGCTCATCGTTCTCTGTTGCATTGCTATCTGGTGGACATGTAAAACAAGTTGGAATGGCTTACGAATTGAGTCCAGTGAAAGAGGAGCCAATGTTCTACAATGTAGCGAAAATGGTTAAAAACATGATGAGTGTTTATGAATACGGAGACATGGCGAATCCACACGTTTTAACAGATTATTATGCTAGACGTCATACCGTTCAATACCGTTCAAATTTCTTATTGTTAGCGGAACAATTGTTGAACCGTAAACAGACAGCAAAAGCGATTTCTGTTTTGGATTACTCCTTAAAATTGATGCCATTAGAACGCGTACTTGATTTTGGTGAAGTGAATTCATGTGATCCATTTATGTCCCTTAAATTCAATGAAAAACATGGAGACTACATGTACCAAGGTCAAACGTTGCGCGCAAAATGCAGCGGTTCCTTGCATGAATATGTTCAGTTATATTACCTAGCCGGACAAAAATCCAAAGCGGAAGCACTCGGAGCGAAATTGCTAGCAAACTACCAAAGTATCATCGCATATTTTGAACATAGTGATGCAGAATTTGCTGGAAATCCAGAAAATGCAGAAGATTTAATTGCTGCGATAGATGCATGTTTTAAAATGAATGATTTGGCCCAAAATCCACGATACGGAAATCCTACATCTGCCTTTGCGAAATCACTTAAGAAAGAAATCACACATGTTTACAAAGTTGTGATGCCTAGAATTTATAGTGATTTAGAACAATTAGCAATGGACAATGGTGAAAGTGCAGAAGCATACAGCGGTGCTTACTCAGAAATGATTGGAAATCTTCAAACGTATATGGGTGCAATGGCAGAACATTATGGTTTTATCAAATCTGCAAAGGCAATGCCGGAGCCTACTGTACCGAGTTCGTCAACGATTGATCCTAGTGCCTTGATGCAAGGAACAAGACCGATGGAGACCATACGTTAATGTATTCCCGCGGAGAAATTGGTTTTCGCTGATTGCAAAAACATGTGCTGGTATAGAAGTTGATTTCACTTCAAGAGTAAAGAAAGTAGAAAAGGAAAAATTGATAAGAATCAGTTTTTTAGTGAAGAAAAAAACAATAAAATCTAACGAAGATGATTGATTTACCAAAATTTGAGTTGCCCTTTTTTGCTGCGCTTCTTTTATTGTTAGTTCTTGCCCGCTTATTTGGAGAGCTCTTTGAACGTATGAAACAACCCGCTATGATTGGTGAAATCATTGCTGGAATTATTCTTGGACCTACTCTTTTGAATTTCATTCACAGAACGGAAGAACTAAAGGTTATTTCAGACCTAGGTGTTTTTCTACTCGTTATCCTTGCGGGACTTGAAATCAACTTTGATGATATATTAAAGTCCATGAGGGGGAGAAATATTGTTATTTCACTTTTAGCGTTCATTCTTCCCATTTTAAGTGGATTTATGGTTGGTAAATTGTTTGGACAAAATGTAATGACCACTGTTTTCATTGGATTGTGTGTGGCCATTACTGCGCTTCCAGTAAGTATTCGAATACTGATGGATCTTGGAAAATTAAACACAGAGGTGGGGCAGAAAATTATTTCTGTAGCCATTTTTGACGATGTACTTGCCTTGACAATCTTGGGAATTTTGTTAGATATGAACCATGTCGAAAAGACTTTTTCTGCCATTACTACCGCAACAATTTTCACAGGTATAAAATTAATAGCCTTCATACTTGTCGTTTATGTTTCCTACCGTGTTATTCAACATTTTACTCAAAAAGAGAACTTCGTTGAAAATCAAATTGATCGTTTGCTCAGTGTGCTAAAAGGAAAAGAATCATTATTTGCCATCCTTTTTATGTTCATTTTACTTTTTGCCACGTTAACCGAGAGCATCGGCTTACATTTCATTATCGGATCCTTTTTCGCATCCATGCTGTTAAACAAAAAGCTTATCGGCACG
Source organism: Bacteroidota bacterium (assembly GCA_041176665.1). Classification (GTDB taxonomy): domain Bacteria; phylum Bacteroidota; class Bacteroidia; order Flavobacteriales_D; family Crocinitomicaceae; genus UBA952. The sequence continues at coordinate 7,401 of JBEDCT010000162.1, forward strand.
AAAAACATCGATCTCTTTCACAAAACGACAAGCAGTATGGCAATGGGGTTCTTAGCACCGATATTCTTTGCTGGAATTGGACTTGAATTTAGGTTTTCAGCTATAAACAATTATGGATTACTCATTGCGATCATCCTGGTATCGTTTCTTTCCAAAATTCTAGGTGGTTATCTTGGTGGTAGGTTTGCTCATATGGGGCATCGTCAATCCATGACCTTAGCCTATGGACTTAATGCGCGTGGAATCATGGAACTTGTCATTGCAAATATCGCCTTCAGAGAAGGATTTATCAATGTTGAGATTTTCTCTATGCTCGTGATTATGGGATTAATTACCACTCTTTCTACTCCTTTTCTTTTGAAACAATCGTTTCAGCGTTTACCATCCTAAACAGGCTAAGATTTCATGAAAAAGCAAGCGAATTTTTTCCTGATCATATTAGTGATTTATGTTTTTCTTCAATTTATTTGGTGGGGAAACTTGCTCATTCGCTTAAATGGTCAATTAGCTATTTCTCCACAAGATTACCAACGCCGTGTATGGATGGTGATCGGAGAAGGGAGTGTTTTTATCGTGCTTTTGTTCTTAGGGATTTGGAAAATGAGAAAAGTGATTCTAAAAGAAATTGGATTAACACAAAGACAATCGAATTTCTTACTCTCCGTTACCCACGAATTAAAAACACCCATCTCATCCGTTAAATTATTTCTTCAGACCTTATTAAAACACGAGTTACCCGAAGAAAAGAAGACCGATTTACTAAAAAAAGCGATGGAGGAGAATGAACGATTAAGTTTGCTCATCGATAACATTTTGCATGCATCCAGAGTAGAAAACAAATCCCTGAAAGCTGTAAACAGCGACATCCAGCTCAATAGCTTGGTTAAAGGCATTGTAGATCGCTTTCACAAACGTTATTTACAGGAATTTATCACCGTTCAATCAACGGAAAGCATACACCTTCACGCGGATGCATTTATCCTTGAAATGATCATCGTGAACTTACTTGAAAATGCCTGTAAATATGCTGGAATAGATGCACAAATTAGTATTTACCTGCACAAACAAGATACTTGTTTTGTTTTTGGAGTCAAAGATGAAGGTCCAGGTATTCCATCGCATGAACGAAATTCCATTTTCGACAAATTTTACCGAATTGGGAATGAAGAAACACGACAAAAACAAGGCAGTGGTTTGGGACTGTTCATCGCTGCAGAATTTGCCCAGTTGCAGGGAGCCAAGATAACATGTAAAGAAAATTTCCCGAAAGGAACCGTTTTTGAGGTAACTTTGCCTTATGACAAATCACTTCGGACTCATCATACTTGATGGCTGGGGTATTGGGGACAAATCTGCTTCCGATGCAATCTCAGCTGCCAATACACCTTTTATGGACTCGCTTTGGCATACCTTTCCACATGCAACATTGAAAACGTTTGGAGAAGATGTTGGTTTGCCAGATGGACAAATGGGGAATTCAGAAGTTGGACACTTAAATATTGGTGCAGGAAGAATCGTTTACCAAGAACTCACACGCATTAATAAATCCATTCGAGATGGGGAATTTCAAAAGAATCCGGTCCTTCTCTCCGCATTCGAAGTAGCAAAAGAACGAAATTCGAAAGTACACTTTATTGGACTCGTTTCGGAGGGTGGTGTTCATAGCTCTCAAGCACATTTGCACACACTTTGTGATATGGCGAATGCATACGGTTTGGAAAAAGTGTTCGTTCACGCATTTACAGATGGACGCGATTGCGATCCGAAAAGTGGACTAGGATTTATTCAAAAACTAGAAGAACATCTAAAGGTAGGTTCTGCAAAAATAGCTAGCATCATTGGTCGCTATTACGCAATGGATCGGGATAAGCGCTGGGAAAGAGTGGCAAAAGCCTATCAACTCCTTACAAAAGGAATTGGAACTAAAGCTTCGTCACCAACAGAAGCGATCCGTGAATCATACGAGAATGGAGTCACAGATGAGTTTATTGAAGGTTTCATTTTAGAACCAACCGGAATCATTGAAAATGGAGATGTCGTTATCTCCTTTAACTTTCGAACTGATCGTCCAAGAGAAATAACCACAGTTTTAACGCAAGAGGCCTTTCCTGCTCATCAAATGTCACCACATGACCTCTATTACTGCACCATGACAAACTATGATGCCAGTTATAAAGGATTACATGTGGTTTTTGAAAAAGACAACTTGATTAATACATTGGGGGAAGTAATCTCCAACATGGATCGAACACAGGTTCGCATTGCGGAAACAGAAAAGTATCCACACGTCACTTTTTTCTTTAATGGCGGACGGGAGGAACCGTTCCAAGGAGAAAGTAGAATATTGGTGAATTCTCCTAAAGTAGCCACATACGATTTACAACCCGAAATGAGTGCACCAGAGGTGCGTGATCGTATAATTTCAAGCATTACACAGGAAAAACCAAATTTCATATGTTTAAACTTTGCAAATCCTGATATGGTTGGACACACCGGTGTATTCTCGGCAATAACAAAAGCAGTTGAAACGGTCGATTCATGTCTTCGAGATGTCGTGACCGCAGGACGTGCAAACGGGTATGAATTTTTAATTATTGCCGATCACGGCAATGCAGATTTTGCAATAAACGCCGATGGAACACCAAATACAGCCCATAGTTTAAATCCTGTGCCGGTTATTTTGGTAACGGAGGATACTGAAGCGAAATTAAACGATGGGATTCTGGCGGATGTTGCTCCAACAATTCTCAATCGGATGAGATTGGCAGCACCCATTGAAATGACTGGAAAATCTTTATTACAGACTAATTCATAACGGCAATATAGGTATTCAATGATGCAGCTATGACCAGCCAAAAAACATAGGGAAGTAGCAACCATGACTTAGGAGCGTTTATCGTATACCCCCTTTGGCAATTTAAACGATCATGGTTATGTCATGAAAGGAGAATTCCCTTGTGTCCGAGTAGCTCAATCAATTTGAAATCTTCTTGTTTAATGCTTCCTGGTAAAAACAAAAAGCGTTTATCATACATGACATCATCAATCCAAAAACTCACCCAAAATTCATTGGTTAAATGAAATAGATCAGGCATGATTGGTTCGATTCGCGCTGCTTCATTTGGTAGCATTAGTTCAATTCCTCTTCTCAATGTGGAAGTTTTTACTTCCTCACCTGTCTTTGGATTTATTCCATAACCCGTAGAAGCGACGATGATTCCCTCTATGATATCATCCCGAAGGTTGAGCAGGTAAACGATGTATTCCTTCTCATTATTCTCCAATGGAATTTCTACTAAGGCTACAGACACATTTTCTACTTTCGGTCCTTTTAATTCTTCTCTCATTACTATGCTTATTTTGATATCATGAATCCAAAAATGGAAGACATATGCTTGACTAATTTTTGTTTTATTTCATCCATTGGTATCTTTCTGCCTATTTCTTTCTCCAATGAAGTAACTGCTTTGTCATCTATACCACAAGGCACGATGTGTTGAAAATAGTTCAAGTCTGAATTGATATTAAATCCAATTCCATGCATCGTTATCCATCTAGAACATTTCACACCCATTGCACATATTTTACGAGCATTTGGCGTATTCGGCTCAATCCAAACCCCTGTTAGTCCGTCGAAGCGATCTGCTTCAATGCCATATTCCTTCAAGGTCATGATGACGGCTTCCTCAAGGAACCTCAGGTATTTATGAATATCCGTGAAAAACTGTTCGAGATCAAGTATTGGATACATCACAAGTTGACCCGGACCATGGTAGGTGATATCTCCTCCCCTATTGATTTTATAATAAGTAGCTGAAACTTCAGATAACTGAAGGTCATCCAATAATAAATGTTCTTGCTTTCCACTTTTCCCAAGCGTATATACATGCGGATGTTCGCAGAAAAGCAAATGATTTACGGGTAAATTCGCTGAATTATGGATGCGATTTGAGATTTTCAGGTCAACAGATTCCTTCAACAAGGACTCTTGCAAGTCCCATGCTTCTTTATAATCTATTAATCCAAGGTCCTGAACCTGAACCAGCCGTGTTTCCATTATAATTTAGACAATTCATCTTTTAAATAATCAACGATTTCCATATCATTGATATCTGCACCCTTTAAATCACATAAATAAAAAGAAGCCCAATCGACAATGTGAATCAAGTACAAAGAGCGCTCGATTAATGTCTCACCTTTTGTGTGTAACGTAAATACTTTACCACATTTCTTTTCAACTGCAGCCATGGTAATTTCCAAGCGCTTTTGATTTCTTGGATGTACATCACCTGTATTAAAGAAAACAGGGGCAAAACGTGCATCTCCTCCACTCCATCCGACAAGTTCATTGTGATTCATTTCAGGAATGGTATGATGCCAACCTAAGTACTTTGAATTCTCGTTGAATTGTTGGCGAGCACGTACAATCACACCTTCATATTTCGTTTCAGCATAGTAAACACCCACTTTTCCGAATAAATGAGCTGCTAATTCTTTTCCAATTGCTTGAATTGCCTCGATTTCGTTGGCAAGCAAAATGGCAGATTTATTCATTGAATCAACATGACTTGCGGAAGTAAATCCTAACTCTGCCAAAATGTGTAACAATTGAACGACAGAAAAAGCCAATGCACTGCGTGGTGGATTTCCGCCAGGAACGATGACACAGTCGTATCCATTTGTTGCACAAAAAGAAGCAAGATTTCCTCCACTTGTAATTCCAATGATGTGGCATCCTTTTGCATGCGCTTCGTTGATACTACTCGTTGACTCTTCTGTATTTCCAGAGTAAGATGATCCTATGACCAAGGTGTTTTTTCCAGCAAAGGCAGGAAGCACGTATTCACTATTTACGACAACCGGAACCTGAATTTCATCTTGAATCCAATTTGAAACAATTTTTGCGCCGATTCCTGAACCACCTAAACCACAAATCACAATATTGTGAATGTCATTTTTAGGCGTTTGAAATGTACTTGCTTTAGCGATTGCTGTTGCGTCAACGATATTCTGTGGAAACGTTTCTATTAACTGTTTCATTCTATTTTTTCTCAAGTACAAAGTTACAAGAATGATTGAATCTATTCTTGTAACCTATAGACTTACCTTAACACTGTTACGTGTCCAACTAATGTTCGTGCCTCCCCTAAATTATCCACATACCTGATCTTCCAAGTATAGGTTCCGAGTTGTACATCTTTGTTGTCTTTATATCTTCCGTTCCAGCCCTCTGCTATCTCATCGGTCTCAAATACGAGTTGTCCCCAACGGTTGTAGATCCATAAATCATAACTCTTCACCGCATCCACATTCGAGAATACTGGCAAGAACAGTTCGTTTAATCCATCGCTGTTGATCGTAATGGCATTTGGTACATATACGTTCAACATGTCGTTTAAATAGAATATGTTCGATACCGTGTCCACACAACCATTCGTGTCCGTTACCATCAAACTCACGATGTAGGAGTCAACGGTCTCTGATGGATAATTATGAATCGGGTTCTCTAAGTTCGAGTTCGGACTTCCGTCCCCGAAGCTCCACATGTAATCTGTGATAGCGCCTTGGGACGTGTTCACTAGTTCTAACTGTCCTGTAAAGAAGTCGATGTCTGATGTCGTTGCGGCAAAACCAGCCGTTGGACCTGTCACCACACATACCAGACTATCTACGCTTGTCGTTGCCAAACACCCCGTTGGTGACATCACCGTCAAGCTGATGCCATAGCAGCCGCCTTGGGTGTATGTGTAACTTGCGTTGGTGCCTGTGCTCACTGAGCCATTACCAAAGTTCCATGTGCTACTGGCAATCGTGCCGACACTTGTGTTTAATAAGTTTACCGTCAACGGTGCACAACCAAAGGTCGCATCGATGTTAAAGTCGGCGATTAAGGCCTGTGGTTGACTGATGATCACGTTGACAACTGCTTCACAGCCATTCGCATCTGTGATTTGTGCGCTATACGTTCCTGCCAACAATGAGTCGATGAAGTTCGTCGTGTCGCCACTGCTCCACAAGATGTCATATGCTGGTGCGCCACCGGTGATGTTCAACAACACTGTTCCATCTGCGTAACCATAACAAGATGCTGGATTAGAGAAATACGTTATGTTCAACGGACTTGCTGGCTCGCTCACCGTTACCACGATGGATGTCACACAGCTATTTGCATCCGTTACAGCTAAACTATACGATCCTGCAAATAAGCCGCTCAAGTCCTCAGTCGTTGCACCTGTGTTCCAATAATAAACATATGGTGCTGTTCCACCACTCATCGTGATGTCGATAGCTCCTTCCGGTGCTCCGAAGCAGATTAAGTTCGTTATCGTTGGTGTTGCTACAAGTGGTGCCAATGGTTGACTCACTACGATGCTTTGTGTGTAGCTACAGCCTACGTTATCTGTTACGATTACTGTATAGGTTCCTGCTATTAAACTAACGAGGTCTTCGGTCGTAGCTGTGTTGCTCCACAAGTAACTATATGCTGGACTTGTTCCCGGTGTACCGCCACTTGGAGTGATGTTAATCGATCCGTTGTTTGCGCCATAACAGCTTACGTTGACATGTGTCTCTTGAAGACTGATGCCTGCTGCTGGTTGGGTAATCGTTACTTGGGTTGTCGCTGTACAGCCATTGAAATCTGTTACATCTACCGTGTAGGTGCCTGCTAATAAGTTGAAGATGTCTTCGGTCGTGGCTGCGTTACTCCAAGCATAGCTATATGGACTTGTGCCACCACTGGTGATTAAGTTCACAAAGCCACTTGCATTACCATAACACAATACGTTTACTTGACTTGTGTTCAGGGTCAATGGTGCCAATGGTTGAGTTACAACATAGGTGTGAGTCGAAACACAACTGTTTGCATCTGTGATCGTCACCGTGTAGGTTCCTGCTACTAAGCCTGCGATATCTTCTGTTGTTGCTCCTGTACTCCATAAATAACTATAACCTGGTGTTCCACCAACTACACTTAAATCAATCGCGCCATTGCTGAATCCGTAACAACTCACCGCACTGATGTTTATGCTTGGTGTTACTGCTTGTATGGGTTGGTTTACACTGATCGTTGCTACCGTCACACAACTTGAATCATCGTAAACGTTCAAGGTGTATACGGCTGAACTTATCCCGAATAAATCCTGAGTAGTCGCTGCGTTGTTCGTCCAGAAATACGTGTATGGTAAGGTTCCGCCTACCACATTCACATTGATCGAGCCGTTCGTGCCGCCGTTACATGTAACATCTTGAACGTTGTAAGTAATCACCGCGCCTGAACTTGGTTGCGTTATCGAATACGTACCGCTTGTCGTACAACCGTTGAAGTC
>JBEDCT010000163.1:0-11950 GCA_041176665.1 Bacteroidota bacterium
TCGTTCAAGTATTGTTAAGTGGAACGGCGACTAACGGAGAAGATTATCCATACATCGATGATACCTTGGTTATTCCAGCTGGGGTTCTTTCGGATACGATTGGTATTTCTGCCATTTTTGACGGACTCATCGAAGGAAATGAAACAGTATTCTTTAATGTGATTGTTCCGAATCCATGTGATGGAACATATGATACTACTTCTATTTCCTTAACCATCATCGATTATTTACCGTTGACAATTAAAGCACTTGACTCCGTGAATGTTTGTGCCGATTTCGGCGAATGGACCAGTATGTGGTGTCAAGTGGAGAATGGTGTTCCACCTTACACCTATTATTGGCAACCAAGTAATTTCCCGAATAACGATACGGTGAATGTGGATCCAACAATTCTACAACCGAATTTGAACATCTTTACGGTAAATGCTTTGGATCAATGTGGAAAAACAATTGCTTCGCCGGATGTCCGTGTGTACAATCAATGTCCATTAGTCGTTCCAAATGTTATCACAACAAACGACGACCAAAAGAATGACATCTTGATCATCCGCAATTGGGAGGATTACGACAAAGTTAGTCTGACCGTATTCAACCGCTGGGGGAATGTTGTTTACAACAACGAAGATTACAAAAACGACTGGGGTGGAAAAGATATTTCCGGAAGTAAACTAGAAGATGGCGTGTATTTCTACACCGCTACACCTAAAAGCGATAAGTATGAATACGATGATGTGGATCGCACCTTATATACCTTGCATGGATTCATTCACATTGTGAATACTAAATAATCAAAACATAAAAAAAGGGACTTGAAATTCAAGTCCCTTTTTCAATTACAAAAAATCGTATTATTTAATTCTGTACGTCAATCCTACGTGTACTCCAGCAGAAGCCGCAGAAGATTTTTGGTATGTTGGATAAAACACTGTATTTGTTAAATCTAGACCAAGTGCATCTACACCCGCTGCATCGGTGATACCATATTGTAAACGAACGCCTACGTTCAAGATCAGTGGAAAATCATCTCCTAGGCTGATTTTTGATCCAAATCCAAGAACAGCAGTAGTATAAGAATTATATTTTCCTGTAACATCACTAGTTGCCGTAGACAATGAATTTGAGTAGGTAGCTGATTTCACACCATTGGTAGAAATCCCAACTTCTGCATATCCACCAGTTTGTCCACCGAATTTCACTAAAATTGGAATAGAAAAAGTACTCAATTCCACATTAGATGTATACGCAGTATTCCCTAAGGTTCCTTGGTACCCTGTGTTAAATTTACCAGGAAGGAATTCAACCGTTAATCCAATGTTGCCTAAATTGGCATTTAATGCAAGGCCGTAATTTGATCCGGTTGACATTTTGTAATCTTGTGTTGCTCCTAGGTCAGAAATGTTGTTGTTAAACATCTCTGTTGCCCCATACGCGCCTTTAAGTCCTGCATCGAACGAAAGACCTTGTGCTTTTGCTGACATGGTCATAGCGAATAGACCTGCGCTTAGTAATACTTTTTTCATTGTTTGTTGTTTTGAAGTTTGCGTGGTTTACGGGAGGAAAGGAATTAGGTTGCGAAATGATAGATGAAGGTGGTTTGGAAAGAAATCAAACACACCAGAGAGTTGTACAGATGAGACATTAATTCGCTACGCTACAGTTGCATTATTGAGTGGCGACCCTCTTTAATTTTAGCTCTAAATAATCTGTGAAAAGCGTTTATTGAAAACTAGTGAATGGAATAATCCATGAATCTTCGCGCTCTCTTTGTTCGCTCTCGTTCTGTGATCCGCTCAGGATTATAGATCCTTTCGGGACCGACGTGCAGTGGATGAAAGCTCTTCAAGACTTCCTTCGGAAGGCTTGAACTTTTTTCGTTTCCTTGCGCTTACGAAAACGAGGTGTTCGATGCGCTGGAAACGAAAAAAGCTCCTTCAACTGTCGTTGAAGGAGCTTTCATCAGAGTGATCCCGAAAGGATTCGAACCTTTGACCTTCGCCTTAGAAGGGCGTTGCTCTATCCAGCTGAGCTACGGGACCAATGTTTTGTGGAATGACCACTTAAATGAATGAAAAAAGGGGGATGATTGCTCATCCCCCTCGTCGGGGCGGCAGGATTCGAACCTGCGACCTCCTGGTCCCAAACCAGGCGCGATGACCGGACTACGCTACGCCCCGAACGATTCATCTTCAATATTTTCATTAAACTGAACGTGATCAGTTCCTTTATTCTTTCAGTGCAAGCTTTCACATTGCTCCACCGATAGATTTTTGCGGTGGGAACGAGATTCGAACTCGTGGTACAGTTACCCGTACGACAGTTTAGCAAACTGTTGGTTTCAGCCACTCACCCATCCCACCAGTATTCCATGAATGGATGGCAAAAGTACAAAAACAATCTGTTTTTGAAAGCTTTTTTTGAAAAAAATGTTAACTGTATGTGAAAATTCCTTTTTCTGAATGGATTGTTACCTGTTTTCCAACATATTGCTCTACGCGTCCAACTACTTTCGCATTTACACCAAAAGATTTGGAGATTTCAATGATTTCTGCTGCAAGATCCTCAGGTACATATATTTCCATGCGATGACCCATGTTGAAGACTTTGTACATCTCTTGCCATGGTGTTTGTGATTCTTCTTGAATCATCTTGAATAATGGCGGAATTGGGAACAAATCGTTTTTAATTACGTGGACGTCATTCACAAAGTGTAGGACTTTCGTTTGAGCTCCTCCAGAACAATGCACCATTCCATGTATGTTTGAACGGTGCTTCGCTAATATCTGTTGTATAATGGGAGCATAGGTTCTTGTTGGTGACAAAACTAATTTTCCAGCGTCTAAAGGCGAGCCTTCTACTAGGTCTTGTAGTTTCTTTGTTCCACTATAGACCAAGTCTGACGGAATAGCCGCGTCAAAACTCTCCGGAAACTCTGTCGCTAAACTATGATCGAAAACATCGTGACGCGCGCTCGTAAGGCCATTGCTGCCCATTCCTCCGTTGAAGAAGGACTCATAGTTTGCTTGTCCGTCGGATGCTAGTCCGACAATGACATCGCCTGCTTGAATGGTATGATTTGAAATCACCTCATCTCGACGCATGCGACAAACAACGGTAGAATCAACAATGATTGTGCGCACTAAGTCACCCACATCGGCAGTTTCGCCACCTGTGGAGTGAATTTCTAATCCATATGAACGTAATTCCGCTAAGATTTCTTCTGTTCCATTGATGATTTCTGAAATCACTTCTCCGGGAATTAAATTCTTATTGCGTCCGATTGTGGAAGACAACATAATTGGTCCTGTTGCGCCAACGCACAATAAATCGTCTAGATTCATGATTAAGGCATCTTGTGCGATTCCTTTCCAAACGGATAAATCTCCCGTTTTTTTCCAGTACATGTACGCTAGCGAGGACTTTGTCCCTGCGCCATCAGCATGCATGACCAAGCAATAGTTTTCGTCACCGGTTAAATAATCCGGGACAATTTTACAAAATGCTTGAGGAAATAATCCTTTATCAAGTTTCTGAATAGCGTTGTGAACATCTTCCTTTCCGGCAGAAACTCCACGTTGCTGGTAACGATTATCGGACATAAGTTAATTTGTTTTCAAAGGTAGGAAATCCTATTCGTCTTCGTTCGATGAGGCATCAAGATCTTTCAGAATTTTCTGAACATCTGCCTCCGTCTCGTGAAGTTTAACCTTACATATTTTTATTAATTCAGACGCACGTTTGACCTTCAACGCTAATTCATCTACATTGATTTGACCACTTTCCATATATTGGACAAGCTGCTGTAATTCTTCGTATGCCTCTGTGTAGTTCATTGCATTGATTTATTTGAATCCACGTCTTTTCTTAATGGCTTCATAAGCATCTTGAATGCGTTGAAATTTCTCTTTCGCTCCTTTTTGGTACTCTTCTCCCATTTGAGCAACCTTATCTGGGTGGAAAGAAATGGCCATTTTACGGTACGCTTTTTTCACTTCTTCATCTGTCGCTTGGTCGGTAATTCCTAAAATACGGTAATCCGAGTCTACGTTTCGGTAGAACATGTTTTTCACCGATTCGAAGTCTACCGCGGACACACCCAACATCGTGGCGATTTTCGCAATGGTATTCATTTCTGCTGTTCCAACATCACCATCAGCCTTCGCTATTCCGAATAAATAATGGATCAACTGAACACGTACTTCGATGGGCATTCTTCCACGAATATCCGTGCAAATTTGCTGCAAGGGAACTTGTCCGGTATCTAGAAATTGCTTGAGGATTTGCAAATGCTCACTCGTAAAGCGATTCCCGAATTGATCTGCAAAGAATCGTTTGACGTAATCCAACTCGACTTTTAGCACTTTCCCATCGGCTTTCATCACGACCGCAGAAAGCGCCATCAACATCGTAGGCACATCGTAAAGCGAAGATTGTCTGCGGTAAAACTCAAATGGATCTTGTCCGTTTGTCGCTTTATTTGCGCCGCCTTTTGCACCATTGGAACCCAATTGATCCACCAAGGAACCAATAATGAATCCAATAATTCCGAGTCCAATTTTTCGGGTTATCAAAAAGGCCCCGACGCCAAAAATCCACTTGTACAAAATCTCCGCTTTCTAAATTCTCTCCAAAACTACTTATTTAAGCAATATGTTCGATGTTTCGTTGAATGAATTGATCCAAAGCTTCGCCTTTTAACATTCCTTGCGCTAGAAGTGCCAAATCAACCAATTGCTTCGTTACCGCCTGTTGTTCATCGTCGTTCTTTTGTAACAAGGATCCAACCACTGGGTGATTCGAGTTCACAGTCAAGTTGTACATTTCAGGGAAAGCTCCATAGAATCCACCACCACCCATGCGCTGTTGTTCCATCATTCTACGAATGAACTCTGGCTGTGTGATGATAATTGGCGCCTCACTATCACTCATACTTTCAAACTGAACGGTAAACTTCTCTTTTACCACATTCGATTCAAAAACTGGCTTCAATTTTTCTTCGTCCTCTTTTGATAATTTAGATGGAATTTCGTCTGTTTTCTTGATGAGTTTATCCAATGAATCTGAATCTACTCTGACGAAGCTCACATTTTCTAAACTTTGCTCCATTTTAGAAATCCAATGTGCCGCAAGTGGTCCGTCTAGTTGCAATACATCATATCCACGATCCTTTGCTTTCTTTACAAAAGAGAATTGTTCCTCTGGATTACTCGTGTATAAAACAACTAATTTATTGTCTTTGTCTGTTTGAAGTGCCTTGATTTTCTCTTGGTATTCCTCGATGGTAAAGTATTCATTAAGGGTGTTTTTAACCAAGTTGAATTCTTTGGCTTTATCAGCGAACTTATCTTCGGAAAGGATTCCATATTGAACGAAAATCTGCAAATCATCCCACTTAGACTCAAAATCTTTACGGTCTTTCTTGAACATCTCTGCCAATTTATCCGCTACTTTTTTCGTGATGTGTGCCGATATTTTTTTTACGTTGCTATCGCTCTGTAAGTAAGAACGAGATACATTCAATGGAATGTCTGGTGAATCAATCACCCCGTGAAGCAAGGTCAAGAATTCCGGAACGATTTCTGCCACACTGTCCGTGATGAATACTTGATTACAGTATAAATTGATTTTATTTTTTTGTACCTCAACGTTTTCTTTGATTTTCGGGAAGTACAAGATTCCAGTTAAGTTGAATGGATAATCGACATTCAAGTGAATGTGGAATAAAGGATCATCAAATGTGGATGGGTACAACTCGCGGTAGAAATTTGCGTAATCTTCTGTACTCAAGTCAACCGGTGCTTTTGTCCAAGCTGGAGAAACATTGTTCACTTGATTTGGAACATCAATCGCTACGCGTTTCACCTTTCCATCTTCGTCTTTTTCTCCTTCTGGAGAATCTACGTATTCTGTTTTATTACCGAAGAAAACTGGAATTGGCAAGAATTTACAGTACTTATTGATGATTCCACCAATGCGTTCTTTTTCCAAGAATTCGATGGACTCTTCGTTGATGAACAACACGATGTCTGTCCCATGGTATTCTTTCTCAATTTCAGTAAGCGTGTATTCTGGAGAACCATTACTTTCCCATTGAACAGCCTGTGATCCTTCATGACGTGAAAGTGTTTTTATTTGAACACGTTCCGCTACCATGAATGCCGAGTAGAATCCTAGACCGAAGTGACCAATAATTTGCTCAGCCCCCTCTTTTCCTTTGTACTGCTGAACGAACTCTTCCGCTCCTGAAAATGCAATTTGATTGATGTACTTATCAATTTCATCTGCCGTCATTCCAATACCGCGGTCGCGAATTGTTAGCGTTTTTTCTTCTTTGTTTAAAATCACTTCGACTTTCAACTCGCCTAAATCACCTTTAAACTCTCCACTTTTTGCGAGAACATTTAACTTTTGAGAGGCATCTACGGCATTTGAAACCAATTCACGAAGGAATATTTCGTGGTCGGAGTACAAGAATTTCTTAATAATCGGGAAAATGTTTTCCGTTTGTACGTTTATTTGTCCTGTTTTCATGATATACATTTTGATTCTCTTCGTGGTCAAGGAATATGCCAAGTAGCAAATTGTGACATTTTGACAAGTTTTACTTCTCTTACGTCAGAAATCTTCAGTCTTTTGAAATAATTTGTCACTTTTGTAGCATGAAAGGATATGCATTTATTACCGGCGCAAGCGCTGGATTCGGAGAGGCCATCGCAAAAACACTAGCAAACGAAGGATATCAATTAATCATTGCGGCGCGACGCACAGAGCGTTTGGAGGAATTAAAGTCTCGTTTAAGCAACCTGGATATAGCGGTGCATATTTTGACCATGGATGTTCGTAATGAATACGAAGTTCAGCAAGCTGTTTCTTCCTTGCCAGAAGATGTTCAGAACCGCATTGAAATATTAGTCAATAACGCAGGACTTGCCGTTGGACGCGGTCCGATTGACCAAGGAATTTCCGACGACTGGGATCGTATGATTGACACGAACATCAAAGGATTGTTGTATGTCACAAAAGCCGTTGTTCCCTTTTTGAAAAAGCAAAAACACGGACACATCGTCAATATTGCGAGCATTGCTGGAAAAGAAGTGTATCCAGGTGGAAACGTTTATTGCGCGAGCAAACATGCGGTGGACGCACTTTCACGTTCCATGCGCATCGACCTAGTTTCCTATGGAATTAAGGTGACGAACATTGCACCGGGAGCAGCGGAAACAGAATTCTCCATTGTCCGATTTAAAGGTGATCAGCAAACAGCTGATTCCGTCTATGAGGGATTCGACGCATTGCAAGCACAAGACATTGCAGACAGTGTTTTATTTGCCGTAACGCGTCCCGCACATGTGAACATTAGCGATATTACCATCATGCCGACTGCACAAGCAAGCGCAACCATTTTACACAAGGAAGCTTAGTTTCCTTCTGTATCCTCAGGTGCTTCGTCCGATTGACCTAGCGGCATTAAATTTTGAATTAAATCCTCGTAGCGTTGCTTGATGCGTTTTTTCTCATCTGCTTTAGCGAACGATTTTCCTTCCTCTAATTCAGCAATTTCCATTTCAAGTGCATTCACTCGTTCCATGTAATTTTGCAGGTTGAATTGAACGGCTTGCTTCACCCAGTATTTCGTTAAGCCACCTCCAATTTCGTTGTAATGGATGTAGACCGCATGTGATTTCTCTTGCAAGTCAATGTTCATACGCATGATGAACACTGCATATGAAATCATTGTTCTCAATTCGTCATATCCTTTGAAATCACTGTGGTAGATGAGTTGATCTAGATAGTCGTAATCAGAAGAGTCACCAATTTGAGCAATCACTTCAGCGATGGTCACTTTGAGTGCTTTTGCTGGCTCATTTTTCATTCCTCGAGCAACCGTTAGGGCATCTTTTTCATCCACTTTAATATACGAACCAAGTCCAGAAGCAATCGCACTGTACGATTTCTCTTTGGCCATAAACGATTTAAAGAAAGTACTAGCCTCCTCTGCTTCCATCAATTCCATACAACCAATGGCCACTGCACGAACATCAGATTTTGAGTCGTTCAAAGCGATTTCCTTCAACTGTGCCACATACGTTTTAGCTTTCTCTTTGTCCATCTCCTCGATCACTTTGATCGCAGCTAAGCGAATACTCCAAAATGGGTCTTTCAATGCATCTGCTAACAAACGCTCTGATTTAGCTCCAGGTGTTTTTGCGACACGCATAAAAGCGGTATTGCGCGCTTTCCATCGCTTTGCATTGTAAAACTGATGAATAAATTCGTCTGCAGATTTATCTTCAAATACTTTCCCCAGTAACATTTGATGCTCATCAAACAACACATTTTTCACCACTCCTTTAATGGGAAAGTAGAACGTTTGGTCCACTGAATCAACGATAATTCGTTTCGTCGTTTTTCCTGACTCATCCCAAATAGCCACATCCACTGGAAGTTTGTAAATAGGGAATTCATTGTAATTCTGAACTTGTTTTACCCTTAAGGATAGAGTTGCATTGGTTGCATCTACGTTATGTGTCACTTCTAAAACGGGATGTCCGCTATTCAAGAACCATTGATCAAAGAACCAATTTAAATCCTCTCCAGAAACCTCTTCAAATGCCATACGCAAGTTGTGAACTTCCGCTGCTTTGAATTTGTTGGAAGTCAAATAAAGGTTTAAACCTTTAAAGAACGCTTCATCACCAAGGTAATTGCGCAACATGTGTAGGATGCGACCACCTTTGTTGTAGGAATGACCGTCGAACATGTCTTCTTTGTCACTATAATCATAGCGAATCAAATTGAAATACCCACCATTTTCTGCTGAACTGTAATAACCATCCGCTTCATTTTCCGCTTGAAAATCTGCTTCATCCAAACCGAAACGGTGCTCGTCCCACAGGTATTGAGAATAATTCGCGAACGATTCGTTCAATGGTAAATTCGCCCAAGATTCACAGGTTACTAAATCACCAAACCAGTGGTGGAATAATTCATGAGCTATGGTCGATTGATCATTACCATCTAACAATTCACGCTCTGTTTTGTACACATAATCACCAAAAATCACCGCTCCTGTATTTTCCATGGCTCCGGAAACGTAATCTCTCACGACAATTTGCGAATATTTATCCCAAGCAAACTCAACACCCAAGCGCTCCGAGAAGAAACGAATCATTTCAGGCGTTTCACCAAAAATCGCTTTTGCATCCTTTTCATACGCTGGCTCCACGATGTAGTTTACTTCCATTTTGGATCCGTCTTTACGTGTGTATGTGTCTTTAACTGTTTTGAATTCACCAACCGCCATCATAAACAAATAAGGCGCGTGTGGTAAATCTTGTTTCCAGTAATCCGTGCGTGTACCGTCTGTATTTTTCTTAGATGAAATCAACTTTCCATTGGAAAGTGTCATGTATTTATCTTGAACGGTCATTAAAATTTCTTCCGTAGATTTAGCGTTAGGTGCATCCACTGTTGGAAACCACACACTATTAGCTTCCGTTTCTCCTTGCGTCCAAATTTGTGGCATTTTCGTTTTATCTTCTCCTTTAGGATTGATGAAGTAAAGTCCTTTATCCGAAGTAATGGCTAGGCTTCCTCCAACTTTGCGTTCCTCTGGTTTTGCAACGTATTGAATGGTTACGTTGAACTTCTCGTCTCGTGTATATTTACGGTCTAATTGAATGCGTAAATGAAGTGAATCGTTATAGGTATAATTCAATTTTTTATTGTTCATCTCCACGGAAAGAATGTCCATTCCTTTTGCGTCTAGAATGAGGCTATCGGAAGCATAAAAATGCTGTTTCGCTGTTAATATTTCTTTTCCGTTTAAGCGTGAATGTTCCCAGTCGAAACTTACTTCTAAACGTGTATGAACTAAATCCGTTTGTAATGTTCGAGAAGAATTGTAAATGCCTCGCACGTATGGATTTTCCTCCTCCATCATCATCATTTCTTCAAACTCTGCATCTGTAAAATCGCCTTCCGGCATTTCTACTGCCACCTCAGGGACACCCCATGATTCAATTTCTTGAACAGATTCTTTTGACTGATGACAAGCCGTGATTAACAAAAATGTCGAAACGAAATAAGCGTATTTTAACATAGGAAGATATTTTAGACAAAACTGCAGAAAATAAATGAATTTACCGAGAATCTTGCGGTGAAACAAACGCAAGAAATTCGCTTTCGTTACTTTTGCAGAAAAAAAAGATGAATTCAATCGACACATATAACTTCCAAGGCAAGCGTGCGTTGGTACGCGTAGATTTCAATGTTCCATTAGACAAGGAAACCATGGCTGTGACAGATGACAAGCGTATTCGTGCTGCGTTGCCAACCATTCAACATATCTTAAATGGAGGTGGAAGTGTGATTTTATTATCACATTTTGGCCGTCCCAAAGAAGGTCCAGAAGCGAAATTCTCATTGAAGCACATTCGTTCTACGGTTGAAAAGGTTCTTGGATTAAGCGTTGATTTTGCTGAAGATTGTATCGGAGTTGAAGCGCAGGAAAAAAGCAAACACTTAACAAGTGGCTCTGTTCTTTTATTGGAAAACGTTCGTTTTTATTCCGAAGAAACGAAAGGTGACCAAGCCTTTGCGGAAAAATTAGCTGCATTAGGCGATTGTTACGTGAACGATGCCTTTGGCGCGGCGCACCGAGCACATGCAAGTACAACTCAAATCGCAGACTTTTTTCCAAACGATAAAATGGTTGGATTCTTAATGAAATCCGAATTGGAAAGTGCGCGTAAGGTATTGAATCATGCTGAGCGTCCATTTACAGCGATTGTTGGTGGAGCAAAAGTTTCGGATAAAGTATTAATCGTTGAGAATTTATTGAACATCGCGGATCACATCATCATTGGAGGTGGAATGTCATACACGTTTTACAAAGCGCAAGGTGGTCAAATCGGACAATCACTTTGCGAAGATGAGCGTTTGGAAACATGTCGTGAGATTTTAACAAAAGCGAAAGAAAAAGGAGTGCAGATTCATTTGCCTGTAGATTCTACAATTGCCAATCGTTTTGCGGCAGATGCAGAAACGAAAGTGAGTCCGAGTAATCAGATTCCAGAAGGATGGATGGGCTTGGACATCGGTACCGAGGCGGTAGCCACTTTTCGTGAAGTATTGTTGGCGAGTAAAACCATTTTATGGAACGGACCAATGGGCGTTTTCGAAATGGAAGCGTTTGAGAATGGAACGAAATCCATAGCAGAAGCTGTTGTGGAAGCAACGTCACATGGAGCCTTCAGTTTAATTGGTGGTGGAGACAGTGCAGCAGCTGTGCAGAAATTTGGCATGAGCGACCAAGTGAGCTATGTCAGCACAGGCGGTGGCGCATTGCTTGAATATTTTGAAGGAAAAGTACTACCAGGCGTTCAAGCCATTGAGGACTAATTTGCTTTTACAACGTCAACCAGGCGATTTGAATAACCAGCTTCGTTGTCGTACCAACCAACGACTTTTACGAGTCCATTGAATACGGTTGTCAATTCTGCGTCGAAAAGGCAACTGTAAGAACTTCCAATGATATCACAGGAAACGATTGGATCTTCCGTATAACCGAGGATTCCTTTCATGTTCGTTTCGCTGGCTAATTTCATAGCAGCATTGATTTGTTCTACGGTCACATCTGACTGTGTCACAAGGGTTAATTCCGTTACTGATCCATCAGCTACCGGAACACGGAAACTTCCACCGGTAATTTTACCTTTCAAATCTGGAAAAATACGTGTGATGGCTTTCGCCGCTCCTGTTGATGTTGGAATGATGCTATTCGCTGCGGCACGGGCGCGACGTAAATCTTTGTGAGGAGAGTCGTGTAAACGTTGATCCGAAGTATAACTATGCACAGTAGAAATGTAGGCGACTTGAATGTCCATCAAGGACTTCAATACTTTGACCATCGGCGCAACATTGTTCGTCGTACATGAAGCATTTGAGATCA
>JBEDCT010000164.1:0-8766 GCA_041176665.1 Bacteroidota bacterium
AAAATTGTACACCTTCCTCATCGAACTTTTCCATCACATATTGCCAAACAGCTGGTGGAGCTTGTTTTGTAAACCAAACAGAAGCCGGAGCTAAACAAAAGTATGCTTCGTTTTTCCATTGGGAGACGAAGTCCTGGTCTTCCTTACTTGGATACAACTGTGGTCTGCGCTGCGGAACTTCAACGAGGTCCGAAATAAGTGACAAATTTCGATCGACTTCATGTTTCCCATTCATGATGGAATGTGTAAATCGTTGAGTGTACAAAAATGAAAAAGGATTTTTTGAGAATCCTCTGGTTTCCTTAGCTCCTGATAAAATAGCCATGAACCCAGACGAGGCAAAGCGATGAAGGTTCAATACCAAGTCGTATTTTTCTTTTCTGATGTCTTGAATTAAATCCAGCAGTGATTTTCTTTTTTGAGACTTGTCAAAGATGAGTACACGACGTAATTTGGGATGTTCACTTAGTAGGGCTTCATTTCCTTTTTTTAAGAGAAAATCGATGTGTGCGGACGGAAAAGTGCTCGAAAGGGATTCAATCAGTGGAGTTGCCAGAATGACATCGCCAAGAAACGCTGGTTGAATGATGAGTATCTTCTTTGTTCCCATTACCTGATTAATGTCACGTATCCTCTTTTCATAATCAACTCATCCGTTTGTGTCGTAATTTCTATACGGTACAAAAAGACATCGTTCGTCGCATCAAGTCCAGAACTGGAAATCTTACCGTCCCAACCCATTGTTGGGTCTGAAGTTTCGAAGACAATTTGACCCCAGCGATCAATGATGCTAAACGTATAGTTTTTTGGATCGGCGTTTGAAACGACTGGGTAGAAGATTGGATTTAATCCATCTGGCGTGAATGCATTTGGAACAAATACCAATGGATCATAAGGAATACACACATCAATGGATCTACTTGTTTCACTGAAATTATAGGAATTTAGTCCTTCAACCGCTTCAATGCGGTAACAAACTTCTCCGTTATTTCGCAAGGTAGAAACGTCATCGGTGATACTTGTGACGCTATTCGGAACAATCGCCATTGGTGTATTTTCGAAGGTGCCGTATGTATTGCGATACACATGGTACTCCATGACATCTCCATCAAATAATTCGTATGGATTCCAAGAAACAGTATTGATCATGTTATATTGATCGGCTGTTCCAGAGACAAAAATCGTTTTATTGGTATTTGCATACGCACCTGGATTCCCACAACTGTCCACATAGATGCTTCGGTATTCCCAGGCTTGTAAACTTAGTTCCACATCTTCATCCGTGAATTGAGCGACGTTATTTACAATAGGTGCACGTCCAATTTCCACAAAGTTCCCTAGCGTATCTTTTCGTTCAAAGATAATTTCCGTAATTCCTACGGATGCATCCACATAATCGTACAATTCGATGAACTCTCCATTGACGGTGGCTAGCTTGAAATAATGGTACGCTGGAGCTGTAGGAATTGGTATCACAAAGCAGCAGGGATTGGAAAAAGCTACTTTTCCATTACTCAGGTTCGCTTTAATGAAAATACAATAGGACTGTCCTCGTGACAACTGTGCCAGAAAGTTCATATTTGTGGTACTGCCTAAAAGAGTCCATTGGTTATTGTTCTTCGACCAAATTTCATAGTTTGTTACCGTTGCGCCACCATATAAACTCCATGTCAAATCCGCTTGCTCTGCACACATGTTGATGCTATAGCTCGCTAAAATAGAGGTGTGAACCAGCGCTTTTGCGGAAGTTTGAAAGGTTGGTGGATTTGCGGAAGTAAAGCACGAATCAAAGGCTGCAACAGAGTAAGAGAATGGACCAGGTGCATTTACTAAATAGGAATAATTCGTTGTTCCTATTCCGTAAACCGTATCCAACTCATACAAAAATCCATTCGCATCGAAAGTGTAAATCACATAACCATAGGTGTCATCTTGCGCATTTTGATTCCACTGGATATTCATTAAGTAAGTCGTTGTGTCGTATCCAACAGAATAGATGACAGGCATATCTGGTGTAAACATGTCACTTAAATTGTCACCTGGACGATTGGAATTAAAGTTACACGTAGTCGTAGTCAAATTAACACGGTACCGAATAAATTCGTCACACAAATCAATCGTATCGATGTAACTCGTTTGATTGTATGGAACGCTATCCAAAAAGTTAAAGAAGTTCGTTGGATATTCTCGGTAAATGTAAAAGTACTCGTTGTAGGTTGGAAGCGGTGTCGCACGTGGTTTATTCCAGTTCAGGACAGCCGTCCCGTTGTTGGGATTGACCAATGTCAGAAAAATGTTAGAGATGGTATCACTGTATCTCGTGGTTCCACCATTGCAACCAGACTGAACAGCTAAATAGAATTCGTGGGATGTATATATTGCTGGAACAACAAAACTGTTGGCATTGATGTCCGTTTCGGTTCCGATTAATCCATTCTGAACGGAGTAGATTTGATAGGATACAAAAGCGTTGTTGTTATTGGATACTGGAGTCCAGAAGACAGTTAAGTCATTCGTATTAGCTGTTTGAATACAATTTATTTCTGGAGCATTGATGATTCCAGGATTCAGAACATGAATGGTAATTGTCGCATATGATACTTGAGGTACTTGACAGTAATTATCCTGCACACGGAAAACATACGTATACGTCATCTGATTCATGGTATTTCCTTGCGCATCTTTGATGTGATCACATGTCGTTTGCCAATTGAAATCCGTATTGATCGAACCTGTTCCACTTAGTGGGAATCCGTTGTTTAAACTTGCACATGGAGCAATACTACAACCCGTATTTGAGGTGAAGTTTGTTCCGTACATTGGTCCAGATCCAGTCATGGTAATGGTTTGTGGACTACCATCCTGCAAAAGATCTGCATCACTTGCAGCTAGGTTGAAGGAAACCAAATCTCCGGCATTCACCGTGAGATCAAAAGAATTTCCAGGAAATGGAGCGGTAATGATTGGTGGATTGTTTCCGCCAGAGCACGGCATGACCATCAATTGCATTTCTCGTTCCACTTCTGAAATGAGGATACCCTGTCGAAACGATTGTACCAAAACCTTCACGACGTAGTTCCCAATGTTCATGCAGGTAAAGGATAATTCACCGGTAATCGGATTCAAACTGGATGGAATGTTTGCTGGATTTAAACTTTGGTCGGGTGTTGGATTAGTCGTACTAAACCCAATTTCAAAAGGAACTGGAATCGGATCCACAGGTGGATTGTAACTTGCTCCCTGAATATTATTGTAAGGAATTCCAAATGAAAACACCAAGGAATCTAAGTTTGGATCTATTGCATTTCCATTGAATCTGTAAGGTGTTCCCGCGCAACTGACGAAATGGGGGTCTTGAAAAAAGACGGGAGAATCGTCGGGAGTATCTAGGTGATAAATTTTCGCCGCCAACGTGATTCCATAGTTCGCTGGATTCATCAGATTGGACACGGTATTACTGCGAGAGAAGTTTTCGTAGGTGAAAATCCATCCATTTGCAGGGGGAATTCCTGTCAAATCGACAGCTGCACTACGATACAGCACCTTCTCAACAGCACCTTGACCATTTCCGCCATTGCTTCCTGATCCGCATAACAATGGACCCGGAGATCCTGTAACGGGAGAGCAAGTAGGGGAGATGTCTTGACGAGAAACAAACGTAACGGTGATGGATGACAAGCTTGGATGATTCCAAACCTTCAATTGTTCAGACACCGGATTGACGTCAGCGCCGTTGCAATCTCGGTAAAAAATTAACTCGAATTGGTAATTCGTTCCACCTAGGTTTTTGTAGCTGATTTCCCCTCCCATGACATGGGAAGCAAAGGCGTTTTGCCAAAGCAAAACAAATGAAAGCAGAAAAATAACTCTAAACATCAGTAAAACAACGGGAAAAGACCGTATTTATTATAACGAAAGTTAACAGAATAAGTTGCTACCCAACACTAATTATCGACAAACTTTTCCAATCCAAGTGTTTACAGGCCATTTCGCGTATTTCTTCGGAAGTAATTTCTTGTACTTTTTGAATGTATTTGTTGTAAAAGGAGATGTCCATGCCATGTAATTCCACTCCTGAGAATAAATCCAACATCGCGTAAGGTCCATCGGCTGCTTTGAGCAATTGTCCGAGTAGGTAACTCTTCACCAATTCCAATTCTTCCTCCGGAACTAATTCCGTTTGAAGTCGCTCGAGTTCCTTTTTCACTTCTTGAATGGTAGCCTCGCGCACTTCTTTGGCAACTTCCGTCGCAATCATGAAATACCCAAAATGCGTGTTTTCCATCATGTAAGACCCAATTCCGTAGGTATATCCTTTGTCCTCGCGGATGTTACTCATCAAGCGACTACCGAAATAATCTCCAAGAATGGTATTCAAAACGGAAAAGGAAATAAAATCCGGATGGGTTTTATTGAACATGATTTTTCCAATGCGAATCGCTGTTTGTAAGGCGTCTGCTTTATCCTGATGATCGATGTGTGCTTTTCCAGTAAATTCACTTTGGATGGATGTAAGATTTTCCCCAGCGAAATCGGAACAAGCATCTTTTATTTCAAGCATGACTTCCTTCGAAAGATTTCCTACTAAAAAGACTTTGGATAAACCGTTTAAATAATATTTCTGATGAAAATCGATGAGGTCAGCTCGTTTCAAAGTTGCGTAATCTCCTTGAGAAATCACCTGTGAATAGGGCGTCTCTTCGAAAAGAACCTGCTGAATTTTTCGTTGAGCCAGGACATTCACTTTTTGAAGTTGCACTTTTAATTTTTCTTGACGTTCATTACAGATTTCCTGAACTTCTTTCTCCGGGAAAATGGCAGCAGTAAGCGCCTCGTGGAAGATGTCAAATGATTGTTTTAGGTAGCTGTTTAAGGCATATAGCGTAACAACTGCTTGCTCTTGGGAAACACTGACATCGTAAAACGCGCCAACGGCATCTAGTGCATGATGAATTTGAATCGCTGATTTGTTCTTCGTTCCAGAAATTAAAAGTCCGGCAGTTAAGGAGGCTAAAATGGGTGTTTCAATCGTTGTTCCCGCGTGAAAATGTAGCTCGATTTTCGCCGTTTCATTGGCAATGTTATTTTTCCAATACAAGGGAATTCCAGCACGAATTTCAAAGGTTTCTGGAACAGAAAAATCGATGGATTTTATTGGGGTGAGTTTGGGGGCAACTTGACGATTAAGCATTTTTTTTCTTTTTAACTTTCAATAAAACACCATTTTTCTTGGCAAACATCTCTTTGGCAAAGGTTCGTAGGTCTTCTGCTTGTATGGACTGGTAAATTTCTTGTTCTTGGTTGATGCCGTTCGCGTCTCCTAACAATTCGAAGAAGGACAAATTCATGGCACGGTTCAATAATCCTTGATCTTGAAATGCTCGAGCCGTTCGAAGTTTGATTTTAATTTGTTCCAATTCTTTCTTGGAAATCAATGTCGTTTTGTAGTGCGCAATGATTTTCCAGATTTCTTTATCCAAATCGGCAAAGGATTTTCCTTCATTCAGTTTTCCTGTAATGATAAATAATCCTTCATCCATAGAACCGGTGATGTAAGCATTGATTTCGGACACCAATTTTTGTTTCTTGATGAGGTCGACATACATTTTGGACACTTTTTCGCGTCCCATGATGTCGCTCAATAAATCAGCCAAGTAATAACCTGGGTGTTTTCGTTCAGGCATTTTAAACGCATAGTAAAAAGCATCCGCAGGAACGTTTCGTACGATTGTTTTGGATTTAAATCGGTCTTGAGCTGGTTCCAAGGGAAGGATTCGAGCAGCTTTCTTTGCCTTAGGAATCGGTCCAAAAAAGTAATTGACGCGTTCTTTAATGTAATCCAACTCGAAGTTTCCAATCACACAAAGAATGCAATTGGAAGGATGGTAATGCTTTTTAAAGAATGCTTTCACATCGCTCATTTTCGCTTCTTCGATGTGCTTGATTTCTTTTCCAATCGTCGCCCATTTGTAGGGGTGTTTGGTGTATGCCAATGGACGTAATTCCAACCAAACATCACCGTAGGGTTGATTCAAGTAGCGCTGTTTAAATTCTTCGATTACGACATTGCGTTGAACTTCCAAGCTTTTATCTGTAAATGCTAGGGATAGCATGCGGTCGCTCTCCAACCAAAGTGCGGTGTCTAGATTGTGTGCTGGAAGGACATCGTAATAATTTGTAATGTCATTGCTGGTAAAGGCATTGCTTTCACCTCCAGCCGCTTGAAGTGGTCCGTCGAAATCGGGAATATTCACCGATCCTCCAAACATCAAATGCTCGAATAAATGCGCAAATCCTGTTTTTTCGTCACTTTCATCGCGTGCGCCAACGTCGTACAATAAATTGACAACTGCCATTGGCGTGGAAGCCTCTTTGTGGAAAAGAACGGTCAAGCCGTTTTCCAATTTAAATCGTTCAAAATGAATCATAGATAGTTCTTTTGTTCCGTGAGTGCTTGGTGAAATTCAGTCATCATTTCTTTGACAATTTCGCCTGCAGGAATAATTTTTTTAATGAGTCCGGCAACTTGACCAATTTCCAATTCGCCTTCGACCAAATCTCCTTCGAACATGCCTTTTTTTGCACGTCCACGTCCGAGTATTTCTGTTAATTTATCTTTGTCTGCACCAGCTTGATAGGCAGATTGCAATTTTGCATAAAATTCATTTTTCAATAAACGCACCGGTGTCAATTCCTTAAGCGTCAACATCGTGTCGCCTTCTTCACTCGCAAGAATGTACTGTTTAAAGTTTTCATGCGCGCTGCTTTCAATCGAAGTGACAAATCGACTACCCACTTGTACGGCGTCTGCGCCAAGATTCATGGCTGCCAGCATTCCTCGTCCGGTTCCAATTCCACCCGCAGCGATTAAGGGAATGTGAATCGCAGCTTTGACCATTGGAATCAAACAAAACGTAGTCGTTTCATCACGTCCGTTGTGTCCACCAGCTTCGAATCCTTCGGCAACGATGGCATCCACACCTGCTTCTTGTGCTTTCAAGGCAAATTTCACACTGGAAACGACATGAACGACGATTATTCCATGGTCTTGTAGGTGTTTTGTCCACGTTTTTGGATTTCCCGCAGAAGTAAAAACGATGGGAACTTTATGTTTTATGATGGTTTCAATGTGTTTGTCGATATCCGGATATAACATCGGTAAATTCACGGCAAAAGGCTTGTCTGTCGCCTGTTTACATTTCATGACCTGTTCTTCCAAAATCTCTGGGTACATCGATCCGGATCCAATAATACCTAGTCCACCAGCGTTAGAAACAGCGGATGCTAATTCCCATCCGGAACACCAAATCATTCCAGCTTGAATCAATGGATATTGGATGCCGAGAAGTTGACAAATACGGTTGTGCGAGTTTGACATAATGCGAGTTTGAAGGACGAATTTAAGGATTTCTAAAGTGATTCACACACCCTAATTTCAATCTGACATGAAATGATTAAATTAGCGTGAAATTACTCGTTTTGAATTTACGTTGCTTCTTTGTGTTTTTCTTGTTCGCGTCACTTTGTCAAGTGTCCGCACAGGACTCGCATGACGAAACACCACACAATGAAATTCAATTCATAGAAAACAAAGGACAATGGCCTTCTGTGGTACACTTTCAATCGGCTGTTTCTGGTGGAAAAATGTGGATTGGCGACAGTTCTATTCTCATTCAATTACAAGACTTATCAGCTTTACACGAAGCACATTTTGAGTTGAAAAACGTCGATAATCCAAGTCTGAAGTCAGCGTTAATTCAGCAAAAGTTTCTTGGATCTAAATCGGATAAAGTACGTTCTGTTGAAGGACCATCAGCGCATTACTACAATTACTTTCTTGGATCTGATTCGACAAAATGGACGAGCAAGGTCCATAGCTATTCCAAAGTCGAATACCAGCATTTCTATTCCGATATTCATTTGCTTTGGGAAAGCGAAAACAACGCCTTGAAGTATTCATTTTTCGTTGAGCCTGGTGCAAATCCAACTGAAATTCGTTGGAGTTATTCTGGTGAATTCAATTCTGTCCGAATTCGAGATGGACGATTGATATTGAAAACATCGATTGGAGAAATCATTGAACAACGTCCCGTTGCTTACCAACTCATCGATGGAAAAAAGATCCCCGTTTTATGTTCATATAAAGAACAAGAGGGAATTTACAGCTATGAATTAGGAAAGTACGATGATGAATTTCCATTGGTCATTGATCCGGTGCTTGTGTTTGCTACTTACAACGGGTCTGTTTCTGATAATTTTGGAATGACAGCAACCTATGGAAACGATGGTTCAGCGTATTCTGCGGGAATGGTTTACGGAAATAACTTCCCGATTCCAAATGCCAATTCCTTTGATATTTCGCCGAACTTCACATCTGTCGCTGGATCTTATGGCATCACGGATGTCTTTGTCACCAAGTATAATTCCACCGGAACGAACATGCTTTGGTCCGCATTTTTAGGAGGTGGGGACATGACACAAGGAACGGAAACAGCACACAGTTTAATTTGTGATTCCTTGAACAATATTTATGTTTTTGGAGCAACTTCCAGTACGAATTTCCCTACAACACCAGGGGCTTTTCAATCTACGCATGGTGGTGGAACGACAGGTGCAAATTTCTTGTATAATGGCGTATACTTTTCAGGACAGGGAACAGATATTTACATTTCTAAGATTTCATCGAACGGACAAAACCTACTCGCGTCGACGTATGTCGGGGGATCGGATAATGACGGGGTGAATTACCGATCAACAGCTTTGCCC
>JBEDCT010000165.1:0-7558 GCA_041176665.1 Bacteroidota bacterium
GTCTACTAGGCGCGAAAGCATAAATCTTTAAAGGTAGTTGAGACGGTTGGTTTCAACTACCTTTATTATTTAACACATTAATTAAAAGAAAATGGATTTAATTATACCCGATTTAGGTTTATTGTTCTGGACAGGAATCGTTTTTTGTCTGCTCTTGTTCTTATTGGCAAAATTTGCTTGGAAGCCTATTTTAAATGCAGTAAATGCACGTGAACAAAAAATATCTGAAGCTTTAGATTTAGCTGTGAAAACACAAGCTGAAATGAAAGTGCTCAAAGCAGAAAACGATCAAATCTTGAAAGAAGCACGTGCAGAACGTGACAACATCTTGAAAGAAGCGAAAGAAGCAGCAAACAGCATGATTGAAGAAGCTAAATCGAAATCAAAAGTGGAAGCGCAAAAAATTGTTGAATCTGCAAGATTAAACATCAATAGCGAAAAAGCTGCAGCTATCGCTGAGATCAAAACGCACGTGGCAACATTGGCAATAGAAATCGCTGAGAAAGTTGTTCGAGGTGAATTGGCATCGGATGAAAAACAAAAAGCATTAGCAGAAAAACTTGCTGGTGATATTCAAATGAATTAATCAGATGAAATCAACGAAAGCAGCAGGACGTTACGCAAAAGCATTATTGGAGCTAGCCTTAGATCAACAAAAAATCGAGGTGGTTGAAAATAACATGGAACAAATTTTAACGGTTGCCATGGAGACGCAGGATTTCCAAGTGTTTTTAAGTTCTCCATTGATTAAGGTGGACAAAAAATTGGAAGTCATCAAATCCATCTTTGGGAATTTTGATGCACTATCCATTTCATTTTTAGAAATGGTCGCTACCAACCGAAGAGAATCATTGATTACAGAAATCGCGAGTTCGTTTTTAACACAATTAAAAGAACATAGAGGAATTGTTCCGGTAACAATTATCAGCGCCAAAACATTGGACGCTCAAACCAAAGCTGAAATCACCTCTAAAATCAGTGCTAGCGTGAAAGGCACCTTAGAAATCACTGAGAATGTAGATGAATCGTTAATAGGTGGATTCATTGTACGCATGGGTGATTATCAAATTAACGCGTCCGTTTCAAATCAATTGAATCGATTAAAACAAGAATTAGTAAAATAGTCAAACGACACATTAAATAAAGTAAAAATGGCAGATATTAAACCAGCAGAAGTTTCCGCAATTTTAAGAGAGCAACTTTCTGGATTTCGCTCTGAAGCAGAATTACAAGAAGTAGGTACCGTTCTTCAAGTTGGAGATGGTATTGCACGTATCTACGGTATGAATGGTGTTCAGTACGGTGAATTAATTGAATTCGCAGGTGGAATGCAAGGAATTGCATTGAACTTGGAAGAAGACAATGTAGGAGCTGTATTGTTAGGAAGATCATCAAGTGTAAAAGAAGGTGACACTGTTCGCCGTCTTGGAAAAATCGCTTCTGTAAAAGTAGGTGATGGAGTTGTAGGTCGTGTCATTGATACATTAGGTCAACCAATTGATGGTAAAGGACCAATCGCTGGAGAGTTATTCGAAATGCCAATCGAACGTAAAGCACCAGGAGTTATCTTTCGTCAACCAGTAACTGAGCCTCTTCAAACAGGTATCAAAGCGGTTGATGCGATGATTCCAATCGGACGTGGACAACGTGAGTTGATTATCGGTGACCGTCAGACAGGAAAAACAACTGTTGCGATTGATACGATCATTAACCAACGTGAGTTTTACGATCGTGGTGAGCCTGTTTATTGTATTTATGTTGCTATTGGACAAAAAGGTTCAACGGTTGCAGGTATCGTTAAGAAATTAGAGGACGCAGGTGCAATGGCCTATACTACGGTTGTTGCTTCGAATGCATCTGATCCCGCACCAATGCAGTTTTACGCACCAATGACTGGAGCAGCTGTAGGTGAATATTTTAGAGATTTAGGTAAGCCAGCATTGATTGTTTATGATGATTTATCGAAACAAGCGGTTGCTTACCGTGAAGTATCTTTGTTGTTACGTCGTCCGCCAGGACGCGAAGCATACCCTGGTGATGTATTCTACCTTCACTCCCGTTTATTAGAGCGTGCAGCGAAAGTTATTGCTGATGACAACATCGCTAAACAAATGAACGACCTTCCTGCTTCATTAAAAGATAAAGTAAAAGGTGGTGGATCATTAACAGCACTTCCAATTATTGAAACTCAAGCTGGTGACGTTTCGGCGTACATTCCAACAAACGTGATTTCGATTACCGATGGACAAATCTTCTTGGAAGGTGACTTATTTAACTCTGGTATTCGTCCAGCGATTAACGTAGGTATCTCCGTTTCTCGTGTTGGAGGATCTGCACAGATTAAATCCATGAAAAAAGTGGCTGGTACTTTGAAATTAGATCAAGCTCAATACCGCGAGTTAGAAGCGTTTGCGAAATTTGGTTCTGATTTGGATACTGCAACGAAAAACGTATTGGACAAAGGAGCTCGTAACGTGGAAATCTTGAAACAAAAAGAAGGAGATCCATACCCGGTTGAAAAGCAAATTGCGATCATTTACGTGGGTGTAAAAGGACTCATCCAAAATGTTCCAATCAACCAAGTTAAAAACTTTGAGAAAGATTATTTGATGGTATTAGAAGCGAAACATGCAGACACGTTAGTGGCATTGAAAGCTGGAAAATACACAGATGAAATCGAAGCTGTTTTAACGAAAGTTGCGAAAGAAGTCGCTGAGAAATTCTAATTGTTCCCCATCATTTGATTGAAGATAAACATCAAGAATGTCTAATTTAAAAGAAATACGTAACCGAATTACCTCTGTAGGTTCAACGATGCAGATCACTTCAGCAATGAAGATGGTTTCTGCAGCTAAGTTGAAACGAGCACAAGATGCTGTTACGCAAATGCGTCCATACGCTGGAAAACTGCAAGAAATTCTAGAAAACTTAAGTGCGACACTTGACCTTTCTGAAAATGCATTTTCAGAACAACGCGAGGTTAAAAATGTACTCATTGTTGGTATTACATCAAACCGTGGTTTGTGTGGTGGATTCAACAACAACATTATCAAACGTGCTGGTGTTCTCATCCACGAGGATTACAAGGATGCAAATGTGCAAGTACTGAGCGTTGGAAAGAAAATCAGAGATGTTTACAAGCGTACTGAATACAATTTTGCGAACGAGAGAATCGAAAACATGGAAGATGTTTATGCTGATCTTCGTTTCGAAATTGTCTCACAATTAGCTGAAGAGATTATCCAACAATTCCAAAACAAATCGTTTGACAAGATCGTTTTGGTGTATAATCGCTTTATTAATGCCGCAACGCAATCTGTAGAGACTGAACAATTCCTTCCAATCGTTCCAACCGTAAATGAGGGAGAAAATACAGGTGACTATTTGTTTGAACCTTCGAAATTGGAAATCGTTGAAGATTTAATTCCTAAATCATTAAAACTTCAATTATTTAAGGCCATTCGTGATTCATTCGCTGCAGAACATGGCGCTCGTATGACAGCGATGCACAAAGCAACAGATAACGCAAATGAACTTAGAAAAAGTTTGAAATTAAGTTACAATAAAGCACGTCAAGCTGCTATTACTAATGAGATCTTAGAGATTGTTGGTGGAGCTGAAGCCTTGAACGCTTAAATTGAACGTAAAGAAATAGAAAAGCCCCTGACGATTCTGTCAGGGGCTTTTTCTTTGTCCTATATTTTCTCTGAACCTTACAGTTCTAATTCCCAATTAAATCGTTCGTTGATTGTTTTGAAGACTTTCGCTTTCACTGAAGGAATAGTAATTTTATCTAACACATCCGACATAAAAGCAGTCAACATTAATTGCTTGGCACTTTTTTCCGACAAACCTCTAGCGCGCAAATAGAAAATAGCTTCATCGTCTAATTGACCTGTAGTTGATCCATGTGAACATTTAACATCATCTGCATAGATCTCCAATTCAGGTTTGGAATTCACGCTAGCTTCATCACTAATCAGGACATTTGCATTGGACTGATACGCATTTGTTTTTTGAGCGTCTTTGCGCACAAATTCTTTCCCATTGAACACAGCCATTGATTTATCATCCATGATGCCCTTGTAAAGCTCGTGGCTTTCGCAATTGGGTACTTGATGGTCTACCGTTGAATAATTTGCAACATGTTGTTGTCCGTTCAGCATATACATACTATTCAGATGTGTTTCCGCATGTTCACCTTGAACTTGAATATGTAGATCATTTCGAACCAAATTCCCATCTAAAGTCATGGTGTTAATTTGGAATACGGAATCTGCATCTTGCCAAATCTCTTCATCAGCAAACGAAAACATTTCACTTGATTCCATTTGTACTTTCTCAACGTTCACAAGTGCTTGCTTTCCAACTTGAATCGATGTATGAACGTGAGAAAAGCATTCGTTCGTCCGTTCAGAAGCGTATGTCAACACGACCTTTGCCTGTGCATGTTCACCTATGGACACATGGTGACGGGTAAATCCCGCATACGAGCCTGTGCACACATGTACAATTTCGATCACAGCATCAATTACTGTGTTTTTTGCTACATGGACACAAACGCCAGATTGAGCATACAACATATTCATTCCAGCAAATACATCTTTTACAGTTGACGTAGGTAATGACTTTGCTGTAGATATCAATTCGATAGTGAGTCCTGCAGGCAATTTAGTTTCCGGTAAGTGTGCTTTTCCATTCACGATGTATATCGCGATGGCATCTGAACAAACTTGATGTTTACGGAAATCAGAAACAGCTTCGGAATTATTGGATTCAAATTGTGCGTTTGCTAGTTTTGTTAAACGCGTATATTTAAAGCGTTCTACCCTTGTTGTTGGAAAGTCATTTCCGGCTAAAAATGCACGAGCAACATCCGCCATAGGCAGGAGTCCGTCTATTTCTGTGGAAGTAAATCTACTTGTAAATTGACTTAATTTATTCGAGTTTTCCATTGCTTTTTCTTACGCGTCAATTGAATCTTTAATCCAATCGTATCCTTTTTCCTCTAATTTTAATGCCAAGTCCTTTGTTCCAGTCATGACGATTCGACCATCATATAAAACATGCACGAAATCCGGAACAATGTAATCGAGTAAACGCTGATAGTGTGTAATTACGATCGTTGCATTTTTATCTGACTTCAAGGTATTCACACCATTTGCTACAATGCGCAAGGCATCGATATCCAAACCAGAATCCGTTTCATCTAGAACCGCTAATTTCGGTTCCAACATCGCCATTTGGAAAATTTCATTTCGTTTTTTCTCACCTCCGGAGAAGCCTTCATTGACTGCACGCGAAGCTAATTTACTATCCAATTCCACAATTGCCGATTTTTCACGAACCATTGCCATGAAATCCTTCGCTGAAATTTGTTCTTCGCCTTTGTATGCGCGAATTTCATTTAAAGCAGTACGAAGAAAATTAATGTTGGAAACACCTGGAATTTCTACCGGATATTGAAAAGCTAAGAACAAGCCTTCTCTCGCACGGTCTTCTGTCGACAATTCTAACAAATCAGTTCCGTCAAAATCAACCGTTCCTGCTGTTACTTCATAGTCTTCACGTCCAGCTAATACACTTGCAAGTGTACTTTTTCCTGCGCCATTTGGACCCATAATCGCATGAACTTCTCCCGCTTTCACTTCCAAGTTTAATCCTTTTAGGATTTCTTTGCCGTCGATACTTGCGTGTAAATTTTCAATTTTAATCATCTCTTATCTTTTCTTAATCAGAACTCGTTCCTTTTATTATTCATTTACCCAACACTGCCTTCCAAACTAATGGCAAGCAATTTTTGTGCTTCCACGGCAAATTCCATGGGTAATTGATTTAACACTTCTTTACAATAACCATTCACGATGAGGCTAATCGCTTTTTCTTCACTGATTCCACGTTGCATGCAATAAAACAATTGGTCTTCACCGATTTTCGATGTCGTTGCCTCATGTTCTATTTTTGCCGTTGGATTTTTACATTCGATGTATGGAAAGGTGTGTGCTCCACATTCGTCCGTCATCAACAGTGAATCACACTGAGAAAAATTCCGGGCGTTGTGTGCGCTTTTATTTATTTGCACAAGTCCACGGTATGAATTCTGAGATTTTCCCGCAGAAATTCCTTTGGAGATAATCGTACTCTTGGTGTTTTTACCAAGGTGAATCATTTTGGTTCCTGTATCTGCCTGTTGGTAATTGTTCGTTACCGCAACCGAATAAAATTCTCCAATGGAGTTATCTCCTTTTAAAATGCAGGAAGGATATTTCCATGTAACCGCAGATCCTGTTTCTACTTGGGTCCATGAAATTTTTGAGTGGGTATGACACATGCCACGTTTCGTGACAAAGTTAAAAACACCACCTTTTCCTTCTTTATCCCCTGGATACCAGTTTTGAACGGTAGAATATTTAATTTCCGCGTGATCCATGGCAATTAATTCTACCACAGCTGCATGTAATTGATTTTCGTCTCGTTGAGGAGCGGTACATCCTTCCAAATAAGAAACGTATGAACCTTCGTCTGCAACAACTAACGTTCGCTCAAATTGACCCGTTCCACCAGCGTTAATTCGGAAGTACGTTGACAATTCCATTGGACAACGAACACCTTTCGGTATGTAACAGAAGGATCCATCCGTAAAAACCGCTGCATTTAAAGCTGCATAAAAATTATCGGTCATTGGAATAACTGAACCCATGTGCTTTCTAACGAGATCTGGATGATTTTGTACTGCATCTGAAAAAGAGCAGAAAATCACACCAAGTTCGCCAAGTTTTTCTTTAAACGATGTTGCTACCGAAACAGAATCCATGACGAAATCAACGGCAACACCTGTTAAACGTTGTTGCTCCTCCATTGAAATCCCCAATTTTTTCATGGTTTCTTTCATTTCAGGATCTACATCATCCCAAGACTCGTATTTTTTTGTTTGTTTCGGTGCCGAATAGTAAGCGATTGCCTGGAAATCGGGTTTTGTATAATGCACATGCGCCCATTCAGGCTCCGTCATCTCTTTCCAAATAGCAAACGCTTTCAATCTGTATTCGAGCAACCATTCCGGCTCTTCTTTCTTTTCAGAAATTAAGCGGATGATGTCCTCATTTAATCCAATTGGAACGGTATCTGACTCAATATCCGTAACGAATCCGAATTTATATTCTTGATTTTCGAGATCTTGAGCTAACTCATTTTCAGTATATCCTGCCATAGCTTTTTCTTAAACAGAGAAAGACTCTCCACATCCACACGTTCGATCTGCATTCGGGTTTTGAAACACAAATCCTTTTCCATTTAATCCTCCAGAAAAATCTAAGGTTGTTCCAATTAAATACAGGAAACTTTTTTTATCAACGACAACTTTTATTCCATTGTCTTCAAAGGACTTATCTCCCTCCAAATCCTGATTATCAAATGTCAATTGATACATTAATCCTGAACATCCACCTCCTTGCACTCCAACACGGATAAAAAGACCTTCTTTACCCTCATCTTCCATCAATCTAATGGCCTGCTTCTTTGCATTGTCTGTAACTGTTATCATAATCAGTTTTTATTT
>JBEDCT010000166.1:0-4636 GCA_041176665.1 Bacteroidota bacterium
ATGATAATTTGAGTCTTTGTGTCATTTTTACACTTTCCAAATATATACAAAATCCTTCTTTCGTGCATAATAATCTCAAAAAAATAGGTTCCGAATTAAATCCAAATGTCTCTGTGGATTGTGTGATTTTTGGTTTTGACCTAGAAAAATTAACCGTGCTTGTCATTGACCGTGGGGAGATCTCTGCTGAAAAAGGACCACGTTTGGCATTACCTGGAAACCTTATTTACGACAATGAAAATTTAGACCAAGCGGCAAGTCGTGTTTTGGACGAACTTACGGGATTAAAAGATATCTATTTAGAACAAGTGGGCGCTTTTGGTGATCCATTTCGAATTCACAAGGAATCTGACCGTGAATGGTTGAAGTCCATTCGTGCGCAACCGGATGCACGTGTGATCACAGTGGCTTATTTTTCCCTAGTAAAAATAGAAGATTATTTACCTCACGCTTCTTCCTTTGCAAAAAATGCGGGATGGGCGCCAGTTAATGAACTTTCTGAATTGGCTTTTGACCATTTCGAAATACTTCAAGCGGCAAAGGATAAATTGAAGCAAAAAATTAAAATTCAACCGATTGGTTTCAATCTACTACCGGAAAAATTCACCTTGAGTCAATTACACCGTTTGTACGAAAGTATTTTGGACAAACCCTTAGACAAAAGGAATTTCCGCCGTAAAATTCAAAAATTAAACATCCTTTCCAACTTAAAGGAAAAGCAACGTGGTGTTCCTCACAAACCATCCTCTTTGTACGAATTTAACGAGGAAAAATACCAAGAACTTACCCAAAAGGGATTCGATAATTTCGGATTCTAACTGCACTTTTTTCTTCTTGCCAATAATTTTGTAAGTTTACTCGTTAAGTAGTTACTGTTTTTTTTGAAGAACATGTAACTTTTGATAAGTTCAATTTGTTTTAACTGTAATACTGCAATTTTGACTAGTGCTGAATATAATCATTCTGTAGAACAAATAAGCGATTCGTTGTTTCGCTTCTCTGTTCATTTCCTGAAGGATACAGACGATGCACAAGATGTTGTTCAAGACGCATTTGAGAAGTTGTGGTTAAATAAAGACAAAGTTGAAAAGGAGAAAGTGAAGTCGTGGCTTTTTACATGTGCTCATAACTCGATGTTAAATCAAGTTAATCGCAAAAAAAGACAACAGACCCACTTAGATTCATTGGATGAAAAAAGGAGTCAAGCTCCGGATAACAGCTACGAATCAAAACAAGTCATTGATCAAATGGTCAGTTCCTTGCCTCCTATTCAAAAGAGTATTCTTTTGTTGCGTGATTTAGAAGGATATACGTACGAAGAGATTGGTGACATGCTTAGCATTCCACCGTCCCAAGTAAAAGTATATTTATTTAGAGCGCGACTCAAGATAAAAAAACAGTTAAAAGGAATTTTTGAACTTGCCTAATGCAACCGACACACGAAAACATTGATCGCTGGCTATTTGACTATACGGAGGGTAATCTTTCCGCGGAGCAAGAACAGCAATTAGAACAGTTTCTGATGAATCATCCGGACCTTGAATTAGACATGGATGCATGGGAGATGGCGAAAGTCGATGCCAAGCCAATGGTTTTCGAACAAAAAGAACTGCTCTACAAAAAACGATCGTACAAACCTGCTTTGGCTTTATTGAGCCTCTTGATTCTTCTCACTACTGGAATTTCCCTTTTCTATACGAACCAATCACAAGTATCGAATACACCTTCGATAAATGCACAAAGTGGAAAAAGGAACACAGAGCGCGCTCAACAAAAAATAGCTAACGCAACCATTAAAAGAACTGAATCTGATCAGACTGTTTCTTCTGTTAACGAACCATCACTCTCTCCGCCGCCGCTGACTGTTTCTACTCCTTATGAAACGACAAGGAAAACGACTGATCAACCTTCTTTGAATACGACAATCCTTCGAGACTGGACCCGTGATGGCGGAATATCTGCGGAAATTTCAAAAGCAGCGATTCAAGACTTGTCGTTCATTGCAACAAGCAATAACAGCATCGCATCAACTTCTTTGGATATTGATCACATAGCTATTCATCCACTGAAAAACATGTTAATCGGCGGTTACCGTACCGATTTCAAAAATGAAGAGTTGAGAGTTCAAAAAGACCCAGAGGTAAGTGAGATTAGTTTAGGCAACATTGATTTATTCAAGAAAATGGATCAATTATTGTCAAAAGACATTGGACTTAGCAATAACCAGAACTACGACTACACCATGCCTGGACAAAGCAATTTGGACGTAAACTTTAGTTCAGCTGGAACGACTTCGCAGACACGTTTTCAGACGATTAGCTCGATTCGTTCCTTAGATAATCCAACGCAATTTAGATTGAATAATCAGCTGTCATTGGACGCTTACTCTAGAAACATGCGCGCTGGATTCGGTATTCAAGCAAACTATGATGACTTCAGTAATGGACTCATTAAAAACGGAAACGTCGCCCTTATTTTCTCACCTAAAATTGCCTTGTCGCGAAAAATATCACTTGAACCTGCTGTTCGATTTAAAATGGGAACTCAAACCCTGAACGAACAGAAAATGGTGAATGAAAGTTCAGTAGAATACAACACTGGGGAGGTAAATCAGTTTCAGTTCGATCCGAATTTAGCCATTGGTAGAACGCTTTGGTACCGTGATTTAGATGCTGGATTAACGATCCACACACCGTTGTTTTTCTTGAGTGGGCAAATCACCAACCTTTTCCAACACAATGAGAATATTTATTCAAATAATGGTGAAACCTTGGCTGCATCGAGAAATGTCAACCTAATTACCGGGACACAGTATATTTCACGAAATGAAAAATTGATTTTTGCTCCATATGCACTCTATCAAAAAACGCAATACCAACAACAAATTTTTGGTGGCTTCACATTTAAAGCAGGAAAAGCACAACTCGGACTTTCCTATGGAAACTTAAATACAGGAAGCTTATCTCTCGGATATGCTGGAAAAAACTTTGCCTTGATTGGACAATCTGGTTTTGGCACTTTAGTTAGCACTCAACAACGTACTTTCACACATCAATTAACCCTACGTATTCATTCTTCTGTAAGCAAAAAAGCACGCAGATACATTAGCCTATAACTACTACTATGAACTTAAAAAACCTCATCCTACTTGGTCTTTTTTACGTGAGTTTTCATTCCATGGCTCAAGATCCAACCTTTACTCAATTCTACTCGAATCCAGTTTATTTGAATCCTGCCCTAGCGGGATCTAGCGGATGTCCAAGAGTTGCCTTAAACTACCGTAATCAGTGGCCACAATTGACTGGAAACTTTATTACCTATGCGGCGGCTTACGATACGTATGCTAAAAATATATCCGGAGGAGTTGGCATCATGGCGATGCACGATCAACAAGGACAAGGAACGATTCAAACATCGATGATTGCCGGAACGTATTCGTATTATTTGAAAGTCAATCGCAAGTTTCGCATTATGTTTGGTGGACAAGCAGCGTATTTTCAAAAGTATTTGGATTGGAGTAAATTGACTTTTGGGGACCAAATTGATCCGCGAAGAGGATTCATTTATCAAACCGGTGATGTCCCAAGAGGAGATGGATCCCACGGTTTCTTTGATGTTTCTGCGGGAATGGTTGGATTCACGAAAAACTTCTACTTTGGCCTTGCTGCTCATCATTTAAATCGTCCAGATGAATCGATGATTCTAGGAGAATCTAGATTACCTATTCGTGTGACCGGACACATGGGAGCGAACATTAAACTTGGTCAACGCGGACGTTATTCAAGTAGTACCACGTTGATGCCAAATGTGATCTATCAATATCAGAATGGATTCCAACAATTTAACATCGGTGCTTATTTAAAATACGAAGCATTTACGATTGGAGCATGGTACCGCAATCGCGATGCCTTTATCGTCAGTTTAGGAATCACAACAGAGAAATTCAGAATTGGATACAGCTACGACTTAACGGTATCGCAATTAGGTGGTGTCACAGGTGGATCGCATGAAATCTCCATGGGAATCAACTTGAAATGCAAGAAACAAATGAAAGATTTCCGTCGCATTTCTTGTCCGTCATTCTAAGAAACTTTTTAGAACTTCTGGTAAATCGGTAAACGCATAAACGTTTGCTCGAAATATGGACTTCGGCTATAGATGAAATAGAGTTGGTCCCATTCAGAATTTCTAAATTTCTCGTCCGTCGATTTTCGTAACTGATATTCCTCGTTTAACGCTTGGTCCTTGCCTAAAATATCAGCGATTTGGTTTTTGAACACATAATTTGAGAAATACTCCTTTTGCTGCAAATACGAATCAAAGAAATTCCATGTCAAATAGGAATCCTCCGCTCGTGGTTGTAAGGAAGCATGAAGGAACAACGCAGCATCTTGATTACTTGGAATCAAAACATCTCCTGGCTTCAACTTTATCATCTGTATGCTCTCCCCTACTTCAATCTTGGAAAGTTTAAAGTGACCTTCATACGGGTTAGTTGGACTCTTATATGATTTCACAGAGAAACTAGTCAAAGTGTCGATTTGATCTGCAGTCAGCGTTTCAAACACCACATGATTGGCTTTCAGACGATAGATGACGTGCTGTTCTTGTCCGCCGACAACGTAGTACTTCGGAA
>JBEDCT010000167.1:0-9870 GCA_041176665.1 Bacteroidota bacterium
GTTCAACTTCAGGTAAGACCTTGAAGGATGCAGGAATCGATTTCGATCAACGTTTAAACTTGTTCTACGGCAAAACCTATCAAAACGAAATTTCGGGCTTTACTTTTGGTGTCAAAAATAAAGCGCAATTGTTTGAGGTTTTTGATGATTTTCAAAAACTGGACATGAATTTTCCGGGTGTGGAGATGTATGGAACTTTCTTTAATAATTTAATCATTAAAGAAAACACAGCCATTTTGATTCGCATCGAACCCACGATGGATTACATAGATCAAATGACAGATTCCTTGTGGTATGCACGCGGCAACGAAATGCCATATGAACTTTTTGATGAAAATCAAGAAGAGGAAGAAATTCTAAATGAGCAAGAGTTTACAAATGACCAACCGATTGAGGAAACTTCGTATCCGGATGCCACGGAAAATCCAAACATTAAAAACTACTACGAATTACGAGATAGTGTACAGTCCATTCTTCAGGAACGTGAACTGGAACGATTGATGAAAGAATTGTTTGTTGATCAGGTGAATTTACATTCGCAGGATGCTCGTTTTGCAGGACAACTAGCGCACGAAGCAATTGGGACATTTTACTTAGATAACTCACGTAATTTTGAGAAATCTCAAGGGCTTTGGTATTTTCAAACGGTACTCCCGTCCTTGTATAAAGACATGCAGGAATTGTATACTGGGAATGTTATTTTGGGCGATTTAATTCTTAAAGACAACGAGGTGGAATTCCATGTAGAAGCAAACTACGGAAAGGAATTAGGTTCTATTTATAAAGAAATGAACGATTCCAAATTCGACAAACACGTCTTGAAATATATTCCTCAATCCAGTACGGGTTACTTTACCTATAATGTCAATCTGCGTCAAGCATATGAGCAAGCATACAAAGTCATCATGCCTGTTTTAAGTGATGAGAAGAATGCTCAGATTTCCATGAATGTCTTGACCATTGAGTTGTTGAATGAATTTGTCAATAAAGATGCCTTGTTCGGAACATACAAAGGAAGCATGTTTGGAACTTTCAATGGGATTAAAAAAATCA
This sequence comes from Bacteroidota bacterium, assembly GCA_041176665.1. Classification (GTDB taxonomy): domain Bacteria; phylum Bacteroidota; class Bacteroidia; order Flavobacteriales_D; family Crocinitomicaceae; genus UBA952. The sequence continues at coordinate 1,054 of JBEDCT010000167.1, forward strand.
AAACGAAAAAAATTGAATTCTTTTATGATGAGGAGACCTTCGAATATGGTGAACGTGAAGCAGAGGCGGAGGAAGACATGCCAATTTTCACGGTAGGATTCTCCATTGATCGTTCTGATATTCCTGAAAAGGTGATGAAACACATGAGTCGTTTGACGTCTAAATTTAAAAATTGTGGTGATTATTGGAAATTTGAAAATGCCATTTTAGATGCTGCACCTATGTATTTTATCAGCAGAAATGGTTTGTTCATTTTAACAAATGATGAGGACTTAGCTGTCAATCATGCTGATGGCTATGGATCAGAGTCCCTTTCACGTAAAGAATGCAAAGCAGCGAAGAAAAGCGGCTTCATGTATGGACACATTGACATCGAAGAAACGTTAAATCGTTTTCCAGTAGGAGTGTTAAATCCAAGGCAAGAGGAAATTCTACAGTCATTGAAAGGGAAATCCGGTCAATTTGAACTAAACTCCAGCAAAACAACAAGCGAACAAACAAAATTTAATTTGCAGTACTCATTTGAAGGAGAAGAAACAACGGGTAAACACCTGTTGGATTTAATCAATTCAATTTATGTCGTGACTACTTTTAATCCATAAACGTGTTTCGTAAAATAAGCACCCTACTTTTACTTGCCGGCGCACTCGGATTGGTGCTCTTTCTGAAAAACATTCTTTTTCAGAAACCGATTCCTCCGAGATTAATTGACCGACTTCCAACAGCAGATTTTATTGCAACGGCAAACATTTTGGAATTGGCCAAGGAGACCAATGGGATGTTGCAATACAACAAGATTTCCGCTCGTGATTTCACTACCTATGAGTTTTTACTTGGTCAAGGAAAAATGTATGGAATCGATCTTCAACAAAATGTGTATCTTTTTGGAAACGAGGATGGAAATTGGGGAGCAATGGCTAAACTCAGCGATAGTTCCAAAATAATGGGAGGCATTGAACGCCTTAAAAAGTTTGTGGATATTTCTGATTCTATTTTTAATGATCAGAAGTATTATTACAATTTAGAAGATAAGTCCTACCTGCATTACGGTGATGGCTATTTGTTTTTCTACAAAGGAAACGATTTTAAAACGGTGCTCGAGCAAGTCATCAGCGCACGTAACCTTGGTATTCATAAAGATTGGAAACGATTTCTGGCACAAAAACAATTTAAAAATGAACACCTTGTCATTTATTCTAATTGGGCGAAGTTGAAATCCTTGGGAATTGAAACAGCCATGTTTGCACACGATAGCGACTCTTCAAGTTTCAAACTGAAAAGTTACCTTAAAAAAACAAAACCACTTTATTTCAAGCGCAAGGAAAATGCCTTAAGTTATGCTTCATCGTTGGGTACGCAGCGGATGGTGGATGTGCATCTTGACATCGAAGAATTCAAGAAGAACCAAGAAGATTCCATGTTTGTTCAGTTTTCCAAAATTGGCAAACGCTTCGGGTTCCCCTTCGCTGAGTTTATTCAAGCGTGGACTGGAGACCTTTGTTTCATCGAAGGCGGTATGCAAAAAGTAAAGCAACAGTATATTGAAACGGTTTTGGATGAAGATTTTAATGAAGAAGAAGTGTCCCGTGAAAAAGAGGTATTGATTCCAACATATTCAGCGATGATTTCCATGAACGAATACGGACAGAATTTTCTCAATAAACTCATGAGAAAAGGAATTTTGAGGAGGGAAGGAGAGGATTTTCGTTTCTTGTTTTCGCCTGTATTGAAATTAAATAAATCAGGAGATGTTTACCAGTTTTACTCCGGAAGTTCTGCTCCAAAATTGTTCCCGAGTACCAACAATCACGTTACTTGGACGAATAAAGGGACAAAGTATTTCTTCAGCATAGACTCTTTGACCAGACATGAAGTTTTTGGAAGTCTACAAATTCCCGTTCGTCGAATTTTCCGCCGTAATAAATTGATTTAAATTTCTGTTGCTTGAGCGAAATGAAATTCGTCAGCATGGGCTTGAATATAGTTCAGAATACCTGAAATCTCATCGAAATCAAAGCTGGAAACCAATTTCGTTCGGTATTCCTTGAAATGTGAAATCCCCTTGAAATAGTTCGTGTAATGACGTTTCATTTCATTGATTCCCAATTGCATTCCTTTCCACTTGATACTCATTTCGAGGTGATCTTTACAGGCTTGTACACGATCTTCTATGCTAGGACTAGCTAAGTGCGTGCCAGTTGCCATAAAATGCTTGATTTCATTAAACACCCAAGGATAACCGATGCTTGCACGACCAATCATGATGCCATCAACGCCATAACGGTTTTTATATTCCAATGCTTTTTCAGGTGAGTCAATATCGCCATTTCCGAAAACAGGAATGCGCATGCGTGAATTGTTTTTCACTTCCCCAATTAAGGTCCAGTCTGCATCTCCTTTGTACATCTGCTTGCGCGTGCGTCCATGAATAGAAATCGCTTCAATTCCAATATCTTGTAAACGCTCCGCTGTTTCAACTACGTATTTCGTATCATCATCCCAACCCAAACGGGTTTTAACAGTAACGGGCAGCGATGTTGCTTTCACGATTGCCTCCGTCATGCGAACCATTTTCGGAATGTCTTGTAAAAGTCCGGCTCCGGCTCCTTTACAAGCTACTTTCTTCACAGGACAACCATAATTGATGTCTAACAAATCAGGCTGCACCTTATCGATGATTTCAGCGCATTGAATCATGCTTTCGATGTCCGAACCAAAGATCTGTATTCCAATCGGGCGCTCATATTCAAAAATATCTAATTTCTGAACACTTTTAGCGGCGTCGCGAATCAATCCTTCAGAGGAGATGAATTCGGTGTACATTAAATCAGCGCCGTGTTGCTTGCAGAGTGCACGAAAAGGTGGGTCACTTACATCCTCCATCGGAGCAAGTAAAAGCGGGAAGTCACCCAATTCTATATTGCGGATTTTAACCATTATTTTTGAAAGTATTCTGGACGATTTGTTTCTAAAACTTTCAGGTAATTTTTGAGTTGTTGCTCGTTTGAAGATTTTAAAATCATTAACATGTGCTCTGATTCAACAACGATATAATCGTTTAAGCCATCTAACAGAACTAATTTGTCGTTAGGCACATTTACCAAGCAGTTTCTAGAATCAAAGGCAAATACATTATCCCCAATAATAGAATTCGCTTCATTATCTTTCGGAAGGTGTTCTGTTAAACTTCCCCATGTACCTAGGTCGCTCCAGTCGAAATCAGAAAGTACCACAGAAACATTTTTGGCATGTTCCATTACGGCGAAGTCAATCGAAATATCCTCACATTGATCAAATGCTTGATATAAAAAATCTGCTTCTTTCGTTGTGCCATAAGCGCTCGTGTCCGACATGAAAATCTCATGAAGCATCGGTTGAAACTTATGTAAAGCTTCCAGGATGACATCTGCTCGCCAAATAAATATTCCAGCGTTCCAGTAAAAGTTTTTCGCATCTAAAAATTGCTGTGCAATTTCAGTATTAGGTTTTTCTCGAAATTGAATCACTTCAGTTGCTTCTCCTTTTTGTACACCGCTACTTAGATCGAATTCGATGTATCCGTATCCCGTGTCGGGACGACTCGGTTCAATTCCGAGCGTAACCAAGTGTTTTTTGTCATTCGCAACGTTAATCGCCGTTGAAATAATTTCTTGGAACCTTGTTTCGTTCACGATGAGGTGATCGGAAGGCGAGATAATCAACGTAGCTTCCGGATTACTTGCATGAATCTTTGCCGCCGCGTAAGCAATACATGGAGCGGTATTTTTGCGCATTGGTTCACATAAAATCTGCTCGAAACTCAATTCAGGAAGTTGCTCCTTCACCAATTCACGGTAGGATGTATTGGTTAAAATGTAAATATGTTCGGCTGGGACAGATTTCAGCATGCGCTCGAACGTCAGACGTAACAATGATTTACCTATTCCTAATACATCGAGGAATTGTTTTGGTTTTTGAGGGGTGGACATCGGCCAAAAACGGCTTCCAACGCCACCTGCCATAATAAGTCCGTAATTATTTGTGCTCATATTTTTCGATTAATTCAACAGTTGCTAGTGCGTGTACCAAATAAGGTTTCCCTGTTTTTAATTCCGTACAAAGATAACGACTTCTTCTCAGTAAGCCTTTCTCGAATGATTTTCCGTTTAAATGAAACATACTTTTATGGGGAATTTCCTCTAATGTTGTACCGGGGGACTTATCATAAAGTTTCAACGTTCGACTCAATTGGATGTCTGTGCAAGAGGATGCTTTCGTATTCGTGAAGTTTTTCCACAGTGCTTTTTCCACATCTGCAGGCAATTTCTTACTCACTAAAATAGGTTCCATCAATCGACGATACGCTTGTTTCCACTCGATTCCATGTGCTTGAATTCGAAGTCCATGATCGCGAAAAGCCTCTAAATGAGCTAACTCATGGATTGCGGTAACCAAAAAGGAGAATTTGTTCAAATCACCATTGACGGTAATTGTCGGTTTTTCTTCTCCGGATTTCACTCTGAAATCGCCGAGTTTCGTGCTTCTACCGGGAACAATTTTAAACTTAACTTTTGCGGAAAGAATTAAATCCGTTAGGTATTCTGTAAACGCTTCTGGGGCGAAACGATTCAGTGTTTCAATAAAATGTTCTCTTTTTGAATTCGACACGAACAAAGTTAAAAACAAAATGAAAGCAAAATCACCTTCCCCAACCTTAGAAAATATCCTTAACTTAGCTTCGTGAAATTATTACAGAATATTGGAAAGTACTCCTTGATGTTGACCATGGTTTTTACAAAACCAAAGAAATGGAAAATATTCTTCTCGCGCTTGATGAATGAGCTCGATAACATTGGTGTTAGTTCCCTGCCTATCGTTGGACTCATGTCGACGTTCATTGGTGGAGTAATTGCCTTGCAAACGGCTTCCAGTATGTCTAGTCCACTCTTACCGAAGTATACGGTAGGATATATTACACAATCTAGCACAATTTTAGAGTTTTCACCAACGATTATCTCCTTAATATTAGCAGGTAAGGTAGGTTCCAATGTAGCTTCAGAAATTGGCACGATGCGCGTCACGGAACAAATAGACGCCTTAGAAATCATGGGAGTAAATTCCCTGAATCATTTGGTATTACCGAAAATCATTGCAGCAATATTGTTTTTTCCAGTGCTCATTATTTTCTCTATGACCTTAAGTATGTTAGGGGGATGGATGGCCTTGATGATTACCAATTTGACGACAACAGAAACGTACGTATTGGGATTACGCGCATTTTTTGTTCCATTTCACATAACGTACGCATTAACAAAAACAGTAGTTTTTGGATTTATAATTATTTCGGTGTCTTCGTTCTACGGTTACTATGTTAAAGGTGGATCAATCAATGTGGGTCAAGCTTCCACGCAGGCTGTTGTTAGCAGTAGCATTGCTATTTTAGTAGCCAACTTAATTCTAACACAATTACTGTTGTTGTCATGATTGAGGTAAAACACGTCATGAAATCTTTTAATGGACAACAGGTTTTGTCCGACATTAACCATCAATTTGAAAATGGTAAGGTCAATTTGATTATTGGTCAATCAGGACAAGGGAAATCTGTTTTAGCGAAATGCATTGTTGGTTTATACGAAGTAGACGAAGGACAAATTCTGTTTGATGGAAGAAATTTCACCGATATGGAACGATTTGAACGAAGTCAAATCAGAGAAGAAATCGGCATGTTATTCCAAGGAGTAGCTTTATTTGATTCCTTAACTGTAGAACAAAATATCATGTTTCCATTGACCATGTTCACCAACATGACAAAAGGTGAAATGCAGAAACGAGTTGATTTTTGTCTAGATCGTGTCAACTTATCTGGACGCAATAAATTGTTGCCCGCCGAATGCAGTGGAGGAATGCAAAAACGCATTGGAATTGCTCGAGCAATCTCCATGAATCCAAAATACTTATTTTGCGATGAGCCAAATTCTGGTTTGGACCCTAAAACATCGATTGTTATTGATGGATTAATTAAAGACATTACGGCTGAATTCAATATGACTACTGTTGTCATTACACACGATATGAATAGCGTAATTGAGATCGGAGAGAATATACTTTTTATTCACCAAGGAAAGAAATGGTGGAGCGGAGATAATAATTCCATCCTCACCACAGATAACCCAGAAATCCTCAGTTTTGTTTATGCATCTGAATTTATGAAAGAAATTCGATCGATGATGCAGGAAAAAAGAACATAATTTTCTCTCTAAACCTTCAATTTAAAAAATTAACTTTATCTTTGCACCCCAACAGAGAGAAATTTCAGAAGGGCATGGGTAAACGAGCCCGATGTTTTATTAGAATTGCGGATGTGGTGAAATTGGTAGACACGCCAGACTTAGGATCTGGTGCCGAGAGGTATGCGGGTTCGAGTCCCTCCATCCGCACAAAAGGTCTCGTTGTTAACGAGGCCTTTTTTTTTAAACATAAATTGATAAAAAACACAATAGAATGAACATTACTCGTCAAGAAGTAGATGCACAAAATGCTGTAGTTATCGTAAATATTGCTCCAGCTGATTACCAAGGAAAAGTGAATGCCTCCTTAGAGAAATACAGAAAAACAGCGAAAATCCCTGGTTTTCGTCCGGGAAATATTCCCATGGCACTTATTCAAAAGCAAGTTGGAAAAACAGTATTAGCGGAAGAGTTAAATAAATTGACGAACGATGCTTTATACAGATACATTTCGGAAGAAAAATTGGAAATTCTAGGAAATCCGATTCCGAAAGCTGAAAATGGGATGGCCGGAAACTTTGACCAACCTGAAAATTTTGAGTTTTCTTTTGAAATTGGATACAGTCCATCATTCGAATTGCCAATCAATGCGAAATCAAAATTCGATTATGCGACCGTTAAAATTGACAAAGACTTAATCAATAAGCAAGTTGAAGATTTACGGCGACGTTACGGAAAATTAGTCTCTTCGGATACCATAGGTGACAAAGATATGGTCATGGGGAAATTCGAAGAAAAAGAGGCTGATGGTTCTGTCAAAGAAAATGGTATCAGTCATTCTTCAACCATTTCAATGGAGTTCCTTGAAAATAAAGACGGAATCAAAGCATTGAAAGGAAAAAAAGTAAATGAAGTGATTGATTTAGATCCAAGAAACGTTTCTAAAGACGACAAAGATTGTGCTTCATTGTTGGGAATTACCGAAGAGCAAGCCGCTGAATTATCCGCTAACTTTCAATTTACCATTGCGGACGTGAAGCGCATGGAAATGGCGGATTTGAATGAAGAATTGTACGCTAAGTTGTTCGCAGATGAAGTGAAAACGGAAGAGGAGCTTCACTCACGTATCTCCGTAGATTTAGAGCGAATGTTTTCAGAGGATACCGATCGAATCTTTACCCGCAATGTGTACAATCATTTAGTGAACGAGACGAAAATGACCTTCCCTGAAACATTTTTGAAAAGATGGATTAGAGTTTCCTCAGAGAAACCAGTAACAGAGGAAGATATCGAAGTAGAATTTGACGCATATTTGAAATCTTTGAAATGGCAGTTGATTCAAACACGCATATTTAAGGACAATAATATTCAATTGACCAACCAAGAAGTGATGGATTTCACGAAAAGTTTATTGATTGGAAATTATGCGCAATATGGACTTCCAGCTCCGGACGATCAAGAATTGACCGAAACAGCGGTTCGATTGTTGCAAAATAAGGAACAAGTAAATGGAATTTATGACCGTTTAGCTGAGCAAAAATTGACAGAATTCTTCAAAACAGCCGTGAACTTGGTGAAAAAAGAAGTGAAATACGATGACTTTATTAAACTAGCATCTGCCCAATAAACGTAAAATATCTATTAATGGGAAAGGGTTGAATTCATTCAACCCTTTTTTATTTCCAGTCTAAGACTTGAAGTTGCTTCAGTTTTGTTGTTTGTCCAAAAGCGAATTGAATACTTCGAGCAAGTGCCTCAATACCCTGCATTTTTGAAGTGCGATTAGCGCTTAAAGCGATGATTTCTCTCGCTGGTAAGGTTGCTAAATCACGAATGGATTTAATGCCGCGTTTTTGTAGTTCAGTCAATGGGAAATTACTTGGAATCAAGGTGTATCCTCCATGACGGTCCACCATTTCCATGAGTAAGGGAAGGTTGCCCCCTTCATAATTCCACTCGTTTTCATCAATCGTTTTTTTCAATTGGCAGAAATGGACCATCTGTGTTCGAAGGCAATTCCCTTGATTTAAAAGCCAAGGATGCATTTCTTGTAAATGGGACATATCAATGGTTGCTTCCCTTACATTCGGAGCGTAGATGTAGATTTCTTCTTGATACAAAGGAATGGTGCGCAGTCTGGCGTCCATGTGTGGACCAGCAATAATTCCTAAGTCGAGTTCTTTTCGTTCCAAGGCTTCCAGGACATCCACTGTTTTAAGTTCGTGAATGGTCAATTTGAGTTGGTCAAACGACATTTTCCACTCTCCAAAAAGTTGAGGAATCAAATAACTGGCAACAGTTGGAATAATACCCAAACGAATTTCTTCCTTTACTTTTCCTTTCAATTGATCCGATAAATACTTGATTTTTTCCGTTTCACTCAAAATTTCACGTAGGATTGGCAATAGGCTATTTCCAGAAGGTGTGAGGCTAATTGGATTGGAATCCCGGTCAAAAACCTGATAACCGAGCTGCTCCTCTGCTTTTTTTATTTGCATGGAAAGCGTTGGTTGTGTCACAAAACAGCGTTCACTTGCGCGTTGAAATTGTTGCTCCTCACTCAGAACAACGATATAGTGCATTTGTTGGATGGATATCATATAAATAAAAT
>JBEDCT010000168.1:0-2562 GCA_041176665.1 Bacteroidota bacterium
TTTGCTTTACCAGTCAACACTTCTTTTCTTCCAAGAAGTGAGGCCTCACGGGATTCGCAAGCTAATTGATAGTCCGCAAGAACTTGTTTTTTGAATGCTTCAAAATCCATTTGATCTTGCGCTTTGGGTGTTTTTTCTTTTGCCATTGTTGATTGTAATCGTATGCAAATATAAGGAAAAGCCGTGGCGTTTTTATATGGAATTTTTTAGCAATTTTGTGTAGCAATTATTGTCCTATGAAATTAGAATTGTGTGCCGCATCAATTGAAGCCATTATATTAGCGAAATCTCTTGATTTTGATCGCATTGAATTGTGTGAAAATTTGGAGCAGGGTGGACTCACGCCGTCCGCGGGGATGATTCGTTTTGCCCAGGAACTAGGCGTTGAAACCCATGTGTTGATTCGTCCAAGAGCAGGTGGATTCTGTTATTCCAAGGAAGAGATAGCCGTAATTGAGCGCGATTTGGCTTTTTGTCAGAGTGAAGGAGTGAAGGGTGTGGTCATCGGTTTATTGAAGTCGAACTTCGATTTGGACAGCGAACAATTATCCGATTTAAAAGAGAAGTTTCCCGATTTCGTTTGGACTTTCCATCGAGCATTTGACGAAAGCATCGACTGGAAACGATCCATGGATTTACTGATCAAACTTGGATTTCACCGTATTTTGACCTCGGGATTCGCAAGTCATGTGGACATAGGCTTACCGAATTTGACGGAAATGCAAGCATATGCCAAGGGACGCATCGAAATCATGGCCGGAGGAGGAGTGAATGCTGGGAACATCGCCAAAATTGCCAGAGAAGCACAACCGGACGCCATCCATTTTTCCGGAACGAGCAAATCCCTGTTAGATGAAGATTCCGCCTTCTCAGAAACGATTTTAAAAGTGGACGAACACCGTGTGAATCGCATCTTGGAATCGGTCCGTCTGGCGGTGAAATAGATTATCCGGTTTATTTACAGTACCTTTGTGCAAATCCTGGGTCAATCATTAATGTATTTGTTCAACCGTAGGATTGAATATCTATATGAAATTTAATGAATTAAATCTTTTAGAGCCGATTTTAAACGCTCTTACCAAACAAGGTTATACCGAACCAACTCCAATCCAACAACAAGCCATACCATACGTACTCGAAGGAAGAGATGTCATGGGTTGTGCCCAAACGGGAACAGGGAAAACAGCGGCATTTGCGATTCCAATTATTCAACGCATTCATGCTTCGAAACAAGCGGATAACTCGAATAAAATCAGAGCCTTAATTGTTACGCCAACGAGAGAGTTAGCGATTCAAATTGAAGAAAGTTTCAAAAATTACGGTAGCGAATTGAAATTGCGTTACACCGTGATCTTTGGTGGTGTCAATCAGTCACAACAAGTAAACCGTTTGAAAAATGGTGTGGACGTGTTAATTGCTACACCAGGACGCTTATTGGACTTGCAACAACAAGGATTTATCAAACTAGGAAACCTAGAGATTTTTGTATTGGATGAAGCCGATCGTATGTTAGACATGGGATTCATTCACGACGTGAAGAAAATCATTAAAATGATTCCTGCTAAACGTCAAACCTTGTTCTTCTCTGCAACGATGCCGAAGGAAATTACCTCTTTAGCGAATTCGATTTTAACTGATCCTGTGAAAGTGGAAGTGAATCCAGTTTCATCGACTGCAGAAATGATTGAGCAGGCCTTGTACTACGTGGACACCCAAGCGAAAAAAGATTTGTTGGTACATGTGTTGAAAGAAACGACCGCGCCGAGTGTGTTGGTTTTTTCACGAACGAAACACGGAGCGGACAAAATTGTCAAGTTGTTACAGAAAAACAAAGTGACAGCGGAAGCAATTCACGGAAATAAATCGCAGAATGCACGTCAACGCGCCTTGTCCAATTTCAAGGATAAAACGTCACGTGTATTAGTAGCAACGGACATCGCAGCACGTGGAATCGACATCGATGAATTATCATTTGTGATCAACTACGACATTCCAAACATTCCAGAAACGTATGTACACCGCATTGGTCGTACAGGACGCGCAGGTGCATCCGGAATTGCTGTTTCTTTCTGTGATAAGGAAGAGCGCAAGTACATTCGCGACATTCAAAAACTAATTTCCTTGGAGATTCCAGTGGTGAACAATCATCCATTCGCGAGTCGCTAATTAGAACTTTATAGAAAATAAAAAAGGAGCCCTAAAGCTCCTTTTTTTATGTCCTGCATTTCGGTTTGATTTAAATCGCTGCAATTTTTTCTGAAACGTATTCGCCTGCTTTCAATTTACCAACGATTTTAGAGAAACACTCAATCGTGTATCTAACGTCTTCTAAGGTATGTGTTGCGGTTGGAATCAAACGTAAGATGATCATTCCTTTTGGAACCACTGGGTAAACAACCATGGAACAGAATACGTTGTAATTCTCACGTAAGTCGTAAATCAAGTTCGTAGATTCTGGAATGGATCCGTTTAAGTAAACCGGCGTTACACACGAATTTGTTGGACCAATCTCGAATCCAGCGTCTGTTAAGCCTTTTTGTAATGCTTCGGTGATTTCCCACA
>JBEDCT010000169.1:0-2524 GCA_041176665.1 Bacteroidota bacterium
GATTAATAGAATTATTCGTATTTTCATAAAATGCAAATCTGTGTCTATTGCGCATCAAGCGCTCAAATCCATCCGGAATATTTTAAAGCGACTGAGGAACTCGCGCATATTTTCGCGAAAAACCAAGTGAATGTCGTTTTTGGCGGTGGATCATCTGGACTCATGGGACAACTAGCGGACGGTGTTCTATCAGCTGGCGGACAAATCAAAGGCATCATGCCGCAATTCATGAACGAGGTAGAGTGGGGACATCGTGGTGTATCGGATTTCGTTTACACAGAAACCATGCACGAACGTAAAGCGAAGTTTTTGGAAGGAACGGATGCTTTGGTCGCACTGCCAGGTGGACCTGGAACCTTTGAGGAATTGTTTGAAGCAATCACCTTGAAGAAATTGGCACAATTCACGAAACCGATCATCATCCTGAATACACGAAATTACTTTGATGCCTTTCAATTGATGATGCAACATGCAGTCGCAGAGAAATTTATGTCTGATGACTTAGGGGATTTATATCAAATCGTTCAAACGCCAGAAGAGGTACTTCCTGCCATTGAGATAACACAAACTTGGACAAAATCCATTCACGACGCAGGAAAACTGCGCTAATTACCTTTTAAACTTCAAGGAAACGAAAATCGGAAAATGATCAGAAGGATAACTGACACCAAATCGTTCAACGATCGTTTCAAACGTTAATACCGCAAGTTTTTTATTGGTGAAAATGTAGTCGATTCGTTTAGACGCTTCATTTTCCAGATCAAAATCATTGAACGTACTATTCATCTTGGATTTAACTTGCTGAGAAACAAGTAAAGCATCCTTCATTTGAGACTGTAAAAAAGTGATGGTTGGATGATCGTCGTTTAAATTGAGGTCACCACATAAAATCACTGCCTGACGCGTTCCATTGGTGACTTCCTGTATTTTCTGAAGGATTAACTCAGAACTTTTCATGCGAGCGACTTCTCCTACATGATCAAAATGCGTGTTAAAAACCCAAAAGGATTCCTTGGATTCAAGATCGAAAAACTGTGCATATGTGCAAATGCGATTTAACGCAGCATCCCATCCTTTCGATGGGACATCTGGAGTAGGAGAGAGCCAAAAGGTGCCGGAATTCATGAGTCCATATCGTTCTTCTTTATAGAAAATTGGAGCATATTCACCAGCTTTTTGTCCGTCATCCCGTCCAACTCCAATCGATACAAATCCGGGTAAATCTGTCAACAATTGCTCACGTTGGTGATCCAATACTTCTTGCATGCCTATGATGTCGGCATCGAAACGTTTGATCTGACCAGCAATCGCTGTGTGACGCTCTGTCCATGGACTTGCATTGGAAGTCGTGACGTCGTAGCGAATGTTGTAGGACATTAGTTTTACATTGGACTGAGCGAAACTCGATCCAAGAGTACAGAAACTTAAAATACAGCTAAGTAGTAAAGCTTTCATTAATAAGGATCTTCCATGTCTGGGACTTTACTCGATGTTTTCTTGTAATATCCATCCGCCATAACACCCATTCCAAATCCACAGTCCCAACCGGGCTGAACTACTTTAACAGCCTTTGAATTGAAGATAAATTTCAATTCACATTCCCCTGATTTGTAGTGCATCACACCATTTTTCAACTTCAATTCTTCCATGAATTCTCCCATGTTATGACTTGGTCCGCCACCGACTACAAAGATGCTCACCTTGAATTTATCCTTACCGATATTTTTAACTTTGATAATTCCATTTCCACTATCACCTTTGTCGTATTCATAGGTTCCCGTTGGATTTAACTGTGCGTTTGTCAACTGAAAAGAACTACTTAAAAACAAAGTGCTTCCCAATATTAAGGTGATAGATAAAAGCGATTTTAACATGGTTTCGAATTTGAAGTTTAAATTAGCTTTTTTCTTGCATCCATGAATCAATAATAGGTAGTTTCTTTCTGAAAAAATTACGAAAACAACAAAGCGATTTGTTAACTTTAAAACATGAATGAATTTGAAATCCACCAGGTAAAAGAAGCGGATTTACAGGCATTGCAAGAAATTAGTCGTCAAACTTTTTTCGACACCTTTGCGGAAGTCAACACACCTTCTGACATGCAACAGTATTTGGAGGAGAATTTGTCCATCGAGCAATTGACGAAAGAATGGATACATCCATCGACAACCTTTTATTTTTTCAAACAGAAAGACGAAGTGTTGGCCTATTTGAAAATCAACGAAGCGGATGCACAAACAGAACAGCGGAAAGAGTCATCTCTAGAAATTGAGCGCATTTATGTCCGCAAAACAGATCAAAAAAAGGGGATAGGTCAATTTTTACTTGATTTTTCTATTCAGGTAACAAAAGATAAAGAATTTAAAGTGATTTGGTTAGGTGTTTGGGAACACAACTTAAACGCCATTCAATTTTATGAGAAAAATGGTTTTCAATTTTTCGGGAAACACTCGTTTTTCCTAGGGCAAGATGAACAAACAGATTTATTAATGGAATTGCGTTTAGGCTAATAATCTTTCCCTTG
>JBEDCT010000170.1:0-4923 GCA_041176665.1 Bacteroidota bacterium
ACGTTCCAAGCGAATCGTTTGAAGTTGCGTTTCAAAGATGCCGACAAAAAATCTCATCTGTGTCATACACTCAATGGATCTGCTTTAGCGCTACCAAGAATCGTTGCTGCTTTATTGGAAAACCACCAAGATGAACATGGCATCGTTATTCCAGAAGCACTTCGACCATATACTGGATTCGACCGAATCGATTAAGTCATGAAACGCGTCACTGGAATCGGTGGAATTCTCTTTGAATGTGAGAATCCGCAGGAAATGAAATCTTGGTATCAGAAACACCTCGGACTGCAAACAGATGCGTACGGCACCAATTTTGAATGGAGAACTGCAGAGGATCCTAGTCAAAAAGGCTTCACCCAATGGAGTCCAATGCCCAAAGAATCTGCGTATCTAAAACCTTCGAATCATTCCTTCATGATGAACTACAGAGTGGCGGATTTAGCTGCACTTGTTCCGGTTTTGATACAAGAAGGTGTGCAAATTCTCGATGAAATAGAAGAATTCGAATACGGCAAATTCGTTCATATTTTGGATCCGGAAGGAAATAAAATTGAGCTTTGGGAGCCTAATGACGAGGCATATGATCAAATTGTTGACGGACGAACAAAATAATCGTTTCTAAAACAATCTATTGAGAATTCGAACGTTAATCAAGCCAACAACCTTATCTTCGTAAGGCATGATGCCGAACTATTTTTGGACTTTCTTCCTATTTTGTTTTTTTTCCATTGGAGCTCAAGCTCAACATGGGAATCATCACACTATTCATCAACCATTTAGTACTGAATGGAAACGCATTGATACGCTAAGTATTTATCCGAGTTCCTTTGTTGTATTGCATGGCAAGGATACCTTGAAAGCAAGTGCCTATGAAATTGATTTTCTTTCTGCTACATTTCGATTAATCGATAAATCAACAGACTCTTTAACCCTTTCCTACCAAGTTTGGCCCTTTGATTTCACCAAACAATACTTGAAACGCGACACCAGTTTGATCTTTAGCGGACGCGCCCCTAACGAGCGTGACTTATTCAAAATCGAGGCTAATTCCGCGGAACCAACGCTCTTTGGGGGAAACGAAATCGCTAAAAACGGAAGTATTTCCAGAGGATTGAGTTTTGGAAACAAGCAAAGCTTGGGAATTAACTCCGCATTAAACTTAGAACTGAACGGAATGATTAGTGACAATTTGAAGTTAAGTGCATCTATTTCAGACGCCAACATTCCCATTCAAGCAGATGGGAACACCAATAAACTTCAAGAATTCGATCAAGTATACATTCAATTGTCGAACGATCAATTTAAATTAATCACGGGAGATTTTTGGCTGTCAAAACCGACCGGATATTTCATGAGTTACAAAAAACGTGGACAAGGAATCAGTTCGGAATTTCAGGGGAAATCCGCAAAAGGAGATTGTTGGTTCACTCAAAATAGCGTTGCGCTTTCCAAAGGAAAATTCAACCGACAAATCATTCAAGGTGTGGAAGCCAATCAAGGTCCATATCGCTTGCGAGGCGCAGAAAACGAACCCTTTATCACCGTTCTTTCCGGTACAGAACGGATTTACATCGATGGAAAATTGCTGATGCGCGGACAAGAATTCGACTACACAATAGATTACAACACCTCCGAACTTGTCTTCACCTCGCGGCATTTAATCACGAAGGACATTCGAATCGTGGCAGAATTTCAATATTCCGATCAAAACTATGCGCGTTCTTTGCTGCAAAGTGCCACGAGATTAGAATTAAAAAAAGGACAGGTTTGGTTCAATGCTTACAGTGAGCAAGATGCGAAAAATCAATCCTTGCAGCAGGACTTAAGCAGCTCACAAAAATATGGTTTGTCTCAAATTGGAGATGATTTATCGCAAGCAATGGTGAATAGCATCGATTCAGTTGGATATAGCGAAAATCAATTATTGTATCAATTAATCGATTCATTGACCTTTGATTCTGTTTTGGTTTTTAGCGTTGATCCGGCTCTTGCTCATTACCGCGCCTCTTTTCAGTACGTTGGACAAAACAAAGGCGATTATGTGTTGGATTCATACAATGCCCTTGGAAAAGTGTACAAATGGATTTCGCCAGTTTCAGGAGTGCCACAAGGTGACTTTTCACCCAATCGCAGTGTGATTACACCAAAGCGTAAGCAAATGGTATCAAGTGGGTTTTTCGTCAACATCAAACCAAACATGCGGATCGAGTCCGAGTTGGCCTACACCACCAATGACCTCAACACTTTTTCGCGCATCGGTTCTGAGGACGACCAAGGATTCTCCAATCGGTCCAAACTGGTTCAGAATATTCCCATGAAAAAGGACGAATGGCAAGATGTATCCGTAGAAACCTTTCTTGAATTCGAGTATTTAAGTAAGCATTTTAGTCCCATTGAACAATACCGAAAAGTGGAATTCGACCGAGATTGGAATACCCGAAACAAGCAATTAAGTGGATTTCAACGGAGCGTGAATGCCGGAGTCAACCTGGCAGATAAAAAGAAAGGAGCGATGTCATTAAGCGCTCAAAACTTCACGATCGGAAATGAATTTAATGGTTCACGGATGTTCACCGAAGGAAAGTGGAAGGAAAAGAGTTGGCAGGCGACTTGGGATGCGAGTGCACTAACTGCCGTAACAGCACTGAATGAGGATACGAATTCATTTATACGTCATCGGGTCGACCTCAGTAAAAATTTCGGCAAACTCAAAATCGGATATAAAGATGACCATGAGCGGAATGTCTTCCGTGACAAATCGTTCATGAATCCCATGAGTTACCAGTTTTTTGATTACCAATTTTACCTCTCCAATGCGGACACAAGTTCGTATCAATATAAACTTTATTACCGCGAACGAATCGATCAACGCAGTGATTCCTTGCAGTTGAAAAATGCCGCAAAAGCAAAAACTGCGGGGGCGGAACTCAGTTTGAATCAACTCAAAAACCAACGTTTGACCATCCTAAGCGCCTACCGTTCGCTGCAAATTATCGATAGCGTACTGCTTCCTCAAACACCGGAAAACTCCCTAGTTGGACGCATTGATTACGAAGGTCGATTTTTCAAAAATGCGTTGACAGTCAACACCTTCTATGAAGTTGGGTCCGGATTAGAGCAGAAAAGGCAGTTTCAATACTTGAAAGTCAATGACGGACAAGGACTATACACATGGATTGACTACAATAACGATGGCGTCAAGGATTTAAATGAATTTGAAATCGCACAGTTCATTGACCAAGCGAGTTACATTCGTGTTTTTATCCCAAGCAATGACTATGCAAATACCTTTTCCAACGAGTACAATCAAAGTATTTTTTGGCGACCAGAACGCATTTGGAACGATCAAAACACATGGAAAAAAATCCTAGCGAAATTTTCCGATCAAGCAAGATTACGCATGCAACGAAAAGTTGATGCATTTAATCCCGCAAGTTCGTTTAATCCCTTTTTCAACGACATCGCCAACACCAGTTTACTGAGTTCATCGATGACCATGAACAATTCACTTTTCTTTAATCGGATGGGAAAGGTCTTTACGGCTGAATACCAAGTTCAACAAAATGACTCCAAGAATTTATTGGCCAACGGACAGGATGCCCGCAGTCAAAAAAGTCATGAAATCCTACTTCGCTGGAATGTACATCCCACTTTTTCTATAGAATCAAGTGCGAAAAGTGGAGAGAAATCGAGTTTAGCAGATTACACGAGCGGAAGAAACTACGCATACACCTTTACACAAGTTCAGCAAAGTTTGATTTACCAAGGATCCACAAATTCGAGGTACGCTTTGACAGGCAGGATCGCCAATAAACAAAATGACGTTTTCTACGGTGGAGAAACGTGTATGCTCAGAGAACTTGGACTGACGTGGAAGCAGAATCAAACGGAAAAAGGCGGATTCCAAGGAGAATTTAAATACATTCAATTGAATTACACAGGATCGGCACAGTCTGCCATTGGCTACGAACTATTGGAATCCCTCAAACCAGGAACCAACTATACTTGGACCATTGGATACCAGCGAACTTTGTCCAAAAACGTGCAAATGACGCTTCAATACAGTGGACGAGATACCGGCAATTCTAGAACCATTCACAATGGCTCCATGGAATTACGTGCGTTCTTTTAAGACTGCTTAGCGATAAATTCTCGGGCTTTCTCGCGGGCATGTTCGTCCGCAAGTACGTATTGCTCGTAACTTGGTGTCAACACGTTGGTCGCAGTTTCTACCACCGCCTGATTGATTTCTGCGATTTCCAGAAAACTGATTTTTTCATTTAGAAATGCATCCACCGCGATTTCATTTGCGGCATTTAAGGAGCAGGCCGCTGTTCCTTGCATGTCCATGACTTTAAAGGCAAGATCGAGGTTTTTAAAGACCTTTCTATCTGGCGCCTCAAACGTCAATTGTGGGTAATCCATGAAATTGAAACGCGGGAAATTTGTGGGAAGTCGTTGCGGGAACGTGAGCGCATACTGAATCGGAAGCTTCATGTCTGGAAGTCCCATTTGCGCTTTCATACTTCCATCTTCAAATTGCACCAAACTGTGTACAATCGACTGTGGATGAACGATCACATCAATTTGATTGGTGTCCAATCCAAACAACCATTTCGCTTCAATGACCTCGAGTCCTTTGTTCATTAAACTCGCTGAATCGATGGTGATTTTCGCTCCCATAGACCAGTTTGGATGTTTTAAAGCCTGCGCCAAACTCACCGACTTTAATTGTTCATGCGTGAATCCACGGAATGGTCCACCGGATGCTGTTAAATATATTTTTTCGATTGGATTCAGGTATTCTCCTACGAGGCACTGAAAAATTGCTGAATGTTCCGAGTCGACTGGATAAATGTTCACGCCTTTTTCCTTCGCCAACTTCGTGATCAGTTCACCCGCCACGACAAGTGTTTCCTTGTT
>JBEDCT010000171.1:0-7989 GCA_041176665.1 Bacteroidota bacterium
ACGCCGACTGAACGTTTCCAAAACGAGGTTTTGCGTCCAATTTTAAAGTTTCAACATGACTTATTTGTCGTTGAGTCTAAATCAAATGTCATTTTGGATCATTGTTTTAAACGAACGATTCAAGAAGAACAACGCGCCGAGGTGAAAAACGTTTTTGCAAAGAATACGGGAATTAAATATCAATTTATTGGTATGGTAACCGGACTAATGACGAGCGAGGAATTTCAACAATATCAACTGAACAAATCTGACTTCGATAAGCGAATTACAGCGATGGTGATTGAGCGTTTAATTGATGCCAGACGTTAACCGTTAAATCATATCGAAGGCAGCGATATATATTGGTTCCATGGGTTCGAAGTCTCCTCGAATGACCACATCCACGGGAGAAACACCAAGAATTTGATGTAAGATTCCCCAATTTACCTGTTCCTTTACTTGAACATACAATTCATCGCGTTCATCCATCCACCATAGCATGGTATGACGTTTTTCCATGTGTAAAACACCTGCTAAGAATTCTGTTAAAAGTTTAGGGTCGTTATCCGCCACACAAACTGCTTCTGGAACCAAGAATTGGTGTTTTTTCACCTGAACCATTTTCCTTAATATCGGAATAAACGGCAAGGATTTCACCAAAATTCCGCCCATTTTTCCGGGTAAACGACTGATTTCCCAAGTGACATTGGTAAACTTCGCGAGTGCCAATAAGGTTCCATCTGAAGACCGCAAGCAATGAATTTCTCCTTGCAAGTAATGATCAAAAAACGCGGTATAATGTCCGTATTTACTTTTGATCAGTAATAAATGTTCATCCGTTAGGACCTCCTTAGAAATCCGTGGTGATTTTTTCGGATAACGTCGACTGAAGGATTGAGTAACTAGTTTTGCTTTCGTTTGAAATCCAAATTGTTCGCTCATCCATTTACTGCGGTCATTGCGCGCATCAATGTAGGCATAACACATGTCCAAACTACCTGGATGCTCGGCCGAAACACGTTGAAAAACACCTTCAATTTCCTGTTTTAGGTTCGATTTATGCATGGTTTGACGCGCCTTTCCAGTAGACTGAAAACGTTTGTCGAAAGCAAAATAACGCAGATATAGGCCGAAATCACGCTTGCAAAAGGTAATGTTTGCCAATAAGTGTTCGTTTCTTCGCAAGGAAAAACTCAGAGGAGCATCGGTCTGATAAATGCGTTCAGGCACATCCAAATGTCGGTACATGGCGCCATTTGTTCCCAAGGTGGTTTGTTCCAAAAGCTCCACCAATTCAGAGGTAATTACATCGGTGAATTCGAATTTCATTGGTCCGTGTTTTTAAAAACATGGGCTAGAAAATACGCGTCCAATTCTTGAACAGATCCTTCTTTCAAGCAATGTTCAACAGAGATTTGCTGTGCAAGTAATGCCGCTTCCGTCGATTGTCCCCAAGCGATGCAACGTGCCTGGTCAGAAAGGACATTCACTTCCAGAAAAGCGTGAACATTACTCGGACTTGAAAACACATAGTAATCACATGGTGGAATCACCACTGGATTTGTCAAGGTTCGATACACCGTCAACTCCGTTTTTTGCGCTGTGGGAATGAGGGAGGAATAGGTGTGTAAACTTTGCTGGCTCAAGGGAAAAAGAACCGTTCGTTCTTTTAGCCACGTTTTAAAAGCCAATGCTGCATTCGCTGGGTTTCCAGCTTCTTCTGAAACGAATGCACATTCAATTTGATGCTGTTCCAAAAGTT
Source organism: Bacteroidota bacterium (assembly GCA_041176665.1). Classification (GTDB taxonomy): domain Bacteria; phylum Bacteroidota; class Bacteroidia; order Flavobacteriales_D; family Crocinitomicaceae; genus UBA952. The sequence goes on from JBEDCT010000171.1 coordinate 1,742, forward strand.
TACGCGCCGTTTCTTCACCTGCACATGCGAATAGTGCCTTCGGTTTATCCTGGTATTTAAAAAAGAAATCGGCCGCTCGAATACTTGAAAAAAAGACAACATCACTTTCGGGAGCCGCTTCGTTATTCATTCCTTCAAAGGCAATCAGTGCTTGAGCATAAAGTGCGCCCCCTCTTGCTTCAAATTGCCGCAATTGGTCTCCTATTTGATCTACTGATCGAGAAATAAAGATGGCTCTTGGAGTCACTTTTTTAAGTCCTGAACAATGTGTTGAGCGAGTTCCACTTCGTTCCCATCTACGTAATCGTATACGGAATTCGTTGCTGCGCTCGTAGAAGATGTTGAAAAGGAGACATGTACGTGATTTCCTGTACAGAAAACGCCTAATGGCAATTGACAACCACCATCCATTTGACGAAGAACAGAACGCTCGAGTCCGATGCGTTTCGCGACATCCGCATGGTGTAATTTCTGAAGGATTTCGGTCGAAACATGATCATCCACTCTGGTTTGTAGTCCAAGGACTCCTTGTGCTGGAGCCGGAATAAACGACGTTGGATCCAAGACGATGGTTTCTAAATCTGATAAATCTAATTCTAAACGCAAGACGCCTGCTCGCGCTAACAAAATCGCATCGTATTGTCCTTGACGCAGTTTATCGATACGTGTAGGAACGTTTCCTCGTAATTCTTTGATCTCCAAATCTGGACGTTGTGCTAAAATTTGCGCTTTGCGTCGGGCGGAAGAAGTTCCAATGACTGCGTTTTTTTTCAAGTTCCATGATTCATTGCTGTCCATGGCACTTTTACGCATCAACAACAATTCAGAAGCATCTTCCCGATAGGAAACCGCAGCAATATGCAGTCCATCAGGTTGAGTAGTTTCTAGGTCTTTATGTGAATGCACCGCCAAATCAACTTCGCCATTCAGTAAGGCTTGTTCAATTTCTTTGGTGAAAAATCCTTTTCCTTCTAGTTTGTCGAAACTCAAATCTTGAATGCGGTCACCTTGTGTGACGATGATTTGAATACTGACTTCACAACCAATCTCTTCCAATTGTCGACGAACGAAATGAGCTTGCCAAAGCGCGAGGTCACTACCGCGTGTCCCAATGCGGATTTTTGGATTAGTTTGCATTTTTTAAAATGATTTCTTTGGCCAATTTCATGGGGCCACTGATGTATTTCTTCTCCATGTAGCCGATGATTTTGTCAAGTACTTCCTTCGCTTGTGGATCCAATTGATCGAGGTCCTCACGAAAAACCGTCTCATACGCCATGTGTTTGATTTCCTTCACTTGTTGAGGAACATCTTTCATCGCGATTTCTACCTTGCGTTCTTTGAACAGATTTTCAAATGCTTCCATGGACTCGGCAATAATTTGCTCCACATGTAGGACTTCTTTCGAACGTTCTTTCAAGTTCTCGTTAGAAATCTTTTGTAAGTATTCGATGGATAAATAGTTGATTGGATGAGCATTCAAAATGCTTGCGTCCAAATCTTGAGGTATCGCTAAATCGATGATCACACGTTCATGCGTTTCATCCTGCAATAAGAAGGAATACAATGCTGGAGTCAATATGTGGTGCTTTGCAGCAGTACACGTAATGATCACATCAAATCCTTTATCGAAGTTGTCTAATTCAGTAAGTGAGTAAGCTGTTCCTTTGATTTCATTTGCCAATTTCTCCGCTCGTTCGAGTGTTCGGTTGAACACATGGAAATTACGGAAACCATGTTTTTTCAAAAAGCGACACATAGTGGTGTTTGTCACCCCTGCACCAACGATTAAAATGCGTGCATCCAAGGGGATGTTCATTTTTTTCATGTGGTGATAGGCCAAAGAAACGACAGAAACAGGTTTCGTAGAGATGGACGTTTCCGTATATACTTGTTTGGCACATTGAATCACTTGTTTCATCAAAAGACGGATAAAATCACCCGTAAATCCTAAGTCTCTGCAATGTTCAAATGCCAAGCGTACTTGCGTAATGATTTCTCGTTCACCAACAATCATAGAGTCGATTGATGATGCAACGGATAAAGCGTGTTTCACAGCGTCTTTCCCGGAGTAGGTTTCAGCTCGATGCACAAACTCTTCCAATTGAATTGGAACTAACTTCGGATAGATAAGCGATAAAATTTGGTGGACATAGTCCGCGTCAAGCTTGTGTTGTTTAACGAAAGTGATTTCCACACGATTACAAGTCGAAAGAAACTGAAGTTCATCCAGTTCTAATTCCTTTTTTACGCTACTTAGCTGAACGAATTGGTCGTCTTTTTCAATATGAAGCAAACCAATTTTATTGACGTCTAAATTTCGATGCGTAAATGCGATAATATGTAGGTCCTTCAACACAATAAGTATCTTTGGCAACAAAAGTACATGCCTACTAAAGTTGTAATGTCATGGAAATGTCACGTTTGATTATTTAGAATTCGTAAAGATAACCAGATTCGTGAGTATCTTAGCTATATGAAAGGAACAGAGCTGATATTATTTGACCTAGGTGGAGTGCTTATAGATATTGATTATCAAGCTACTGAAAACGCATTTGTCAGACTTGGTGTCAGCGACTTTCAGGATCAATACACACAGTTTCAGCAAAATCAACTGTTTGACCACTTCGAAACAGGACAGATTTCCGCCCAACATTTCATCAATAAATTATTGCCAATAACGCAAAAAGGGACCTCTCCGAATGAAATTGTCCATGCTTGGAATGCCATGATTGGCGGATTTCCAGATGAAAAAATCCTTTTACTGGAAAGATTGTCCAAAAAACAGAGAATCGCTTTATTGAGCAACACCAACGAACTACACATGGTTCAAGTGAAACGTTCTTGGGAGAAAGCAAGTTCCTTGTCTTTTGAATCCTTGTTTGAACAAGTTTTTCTATCCCATGAAATTCAGCAGCGCAAACCAGACGTAGCAACCTTTCACTGGGTATGCGAACAATTAGATGTAATTCCAGAAAAGGTCTTATTTATTGATGATAGTCCACAACACATCGCTGGAGCAAGTTCTGCTGGACTTCAGACGCATTTTTACGAAAATCCGGTAGAGTTCTACGCGCTTTTTTCCTGACAAATCTCCACCAATAAAGAACCAGTAGATTTCGGATGTAAAAACGCGATGCGTTTGTTATCTGCGCCATCTTTTGCCACTTCGTGGATCAATTGGAATCCAGCTTGTTGCAGTCGAGCGATTTCCGCTTCGATGTTTTCTACTTCAAACGCTACATGGTGAAAACCTTGTCCATTCTTTGCTAAAAACTTCGCAATAGGTGAGTCTTCATTTGTTGCTTCAAGTAATTCAATTTTCGATTCGCCGATTTGAAAAAAAGCCGTCATCACGCCTTCAGAGGCAACGCCTTCTCGTTTGTAGCAGGTTGTGTTGAGTAGTGCTTCGTACATCGGAATGGATTCTTCCAGACTTTTGACTGCTATTCCAAGGTGTTCAATGCGTTTCATTATTCGGCTATTTTGATGAATTTTTCCGTTTGATTATCGAAGTTGATGAAGTATACCCCACTTACTAAGTTGGTACAATCTACCATGCTCGCGAATCCAACTTTCAGTAAGTTTCCGTAGGCATCGTAGACTTCGAATTTTGTTTTCGCTTCTTTCGATCCAACTTTAAAGTGTAAATTATCTCGAACCTTAGTTGGGGTTATTTTCAAGGAGGACAATCCAGAATTAAAAAAGACTGTTTGAGAGCTTCTTTTTTCTCCCGTATTGTCAATTTGAGAAACACGGATTTGATTTTTTCCTGAATGTGGAGTGATTTGAAATTGGTAGGCATTTGCTAGTTTGGTCCCTTTTCCTTTTACTTGTCCGGCTTCTACCCACCTATTCCAGCGGTATTGTTCAATGATGAAATCCAAAGAACCAGTCTCGTCGGCAGTTGTCCAGTTTATCATGCCGGTTTTGTCCGCATTTATCGACGTGCATCGGAAAGTACTTTTTGGTAATAGAATTTCCGGATTCATAAATCGAGGCTGGCAACCAAGTGCATGTTCCAAAACCACGAAGACATTTTCACCGAGTTTTAATTGAAAGAGTTGAAAATTGATTTCGAAATGAGCAGATTGAATAGCAGCAGGTAAAATTTCCCCATTGACAAGAACCTTGGTGACACAAAATCCGAATCCATCAGACTGAGGTGGATTGTATACAACCAAATTATTGTTCTGAAATGTTCCATCCAATGACAAGAGTTTTTCCTGTGCTGAACAATGAAAAACGGATAACAAGAAAAATAAAGTCAATACAACCTGTTTCATCTGTAAAATGAATTGCGCTACAAAATAAATAGTCAACGAAAATACAAATATACCCTGAATCCAAGTTGATTCCATTACTTTTGTACGTATGTTATATATCAAATCATTACACATCATTTTTATGGTTAGTTGGTTTGCCGGACTCTTTTATATGGTTCGCTTATTCATCTATTTTGTGGAAGCCAATGACCAAGAAGAACCTAAAAAAAGCATACTTCAAGCACAATTTGACATCATGCAAAAAAAACTTTGGTGGATCATTACTACTCCGGCAATGATTTTAACCGTCGTTTTTGGCACCATTATGATTGTTGATCAACCTGATTATTATTTATCACAACCTTGGATGCATATGAAGTTGGCTTTCGTTGGATTGTTGCTCATTTATCATTTTTATAGTCAAAAAATGATGAAGCAATGCCAGCGAAGAACGATACGTTGGACTTCGGGAAAACTCCGGATCTGGAATGAAGTGGCTACCCTGATTTTGGTAGCTATCGTCTTTCTGGTGAGCATGAAAAATTCCTTGAATTGGATTTACGGAACACTCGGATTCTTCGGAGTCGCCATTCTGTTAATGATTGGAATCCAGTTTTACAAGAAATTGAGGAAAACTCGTAGTTGATTTGTTCAAAAATTAAGTTGTTTCTTTAGAAAGTTTGCCTAACTTTGCCAAAAATTTTAAAACCCGCTTAAAGATTCGCTAATGCAACAATTCAGCAAACTTTCATTTTTGATGCGAAAAGTCGCAATTTTACTTGCTTTCGTTGGGGTTTCAGGTTTTTCATTCGCGAATGAAGAGAAAGAATTCAACGTAAGTGAGATGATTATGCATCACATCAAAGATGCGCACGAATGGCATCTTTATGGACCAGAGCATGGTGGTACAAGCATTTATTTACCGGTTATTTTAATGGATAATGGTTTAAAAACCTTCAGTTCTAAGCATCTTTATCATGGTGAAGAAGTGGAAGTTGATGGGAAAGAAGAAGGTGGAAGTTTACATTATATAAAAGGAGTTGGTCCAGCAGCAGGATATGCGATGTACCACGAAGAAATCTACAAATTAAACGCAGCAGGCGAATTGCATTTTGATGGAGAACATCCTCACAATGCTCAACCAATGGATTTTTCTATTACTAAAAATGTGATGTCCCTTTTAATGGGTGCGTTTTTGGTCTTAATCGTCATGTTTAGCGTGGCTAAATTCTACCGCAAAAACGGAGCAGTTGCGCCGAAAGGATTAGCTAAATTTTTCGAGCCGATTATTGTAATGGTTCGCGACGACATTGCAAAAGCCAATATCGACGAGCACAAATATGAAAAATACGTTCCTTACCTATTGACAATCTTCTTCTTTATATGGTTTAATAATATGTTAGGATTGGTTCCATTCCTTCCGGGAGGAGCGAATTTAACAGGAAACATTACGGTGACTTTGTTCTTAGCTGTTTGTACTTTGCTAGTGACATTGTTCTCTGGAAACAAAAACTATTGGGGACACATTTTCTGGATGCCAGGGGTTCCAGTTCCAATGAAATTCTTCATGATGCCGATTGAGATCATTGGTATCTTCACAAAACCATTTGCTTTAATGATTCGTTTGTTTGCGAACATTACCGCAGGACACATTATTGTTTTAGCATTGATTTCCATCATTTTCGTAAATAAAAACGTTGCTTGGGCAGGATTGTCTGTGCCAATGGCTTTGTTTATATCGATTTTGGAAGTTTTAGTTGCGTTTTTACAGGGATTCTTATTTGCAATGCTTTCCGCATTGTTTATCGGAGCAGCTGTTGAGGAAGCGCATCATTAATTAGTAACCTTTTAATTCAAATATAATGACAGGAATGTTCGGTAGTATTGCAGCAATCGGTGCTGGTTTAGCAGTTTTAGGCGCAGGTCTAGGAATTGGTAGAATCGGTGGTTCTGCAGTAGAAGGTATCGCTAGAAACCCAGAAG
>JBEDCT010000172.1:0-3619 GCA_041176665.1 Bacteroidota bacterium
TTCTGTCTGCTATTTTAATAAACTCGTAATTCAGTTCTTCTTTATGTAAAGTTGACTGTTTAGAATCTGCACCTTGGTACTCCCAAGCGGCTACATATTTGAAGTTTTTGTCATCACGTAAGGTTTCTCCTTCAGCGTCTTGGTGTTCTTCACGGAAGTGTCCACCACACGATTCTTCACGGTGTAAGGCATCAACTGCCATTAATTGACCTAATTCAATTAAATCTGCAACGCGCATCACTTTTTCCAATTCAGGATTCATTTCGTCAGAACTTCCAGGAACATAAACGTCCTTGTAAAATTCTTCTCGCAATAATCCTATTTCTTCAATCGCTTGTTTTAATCCTTGCTCATTACGAGCCATTCCAACTTTGTTCCACATAATTAATCCCAAACGCTTGTGGAAGTGATCAACTGATTTAGAACCGTTGTTATTTAAGAAACGATCAATGCTTTCTTTAACTTCGTTTTCTGCCGCTTCAAATTCAGGCCCATCGGTTGAAATTTTTCCGGTACGAATTTCATTTGAAAGGTAATCTGAAACAGTATATGGCGCTACGAAATAACCATCTGCTAATCCTTGCATTAAAGCAGAAGCTCCAAGTCTATTTGCTCCGTGCTCAGAGAAATTCGCTTCTCCTGTAACAAAACATCCTTCGATGGTACTCTGCAAGTTGTAATCAACCCATACGCCACCCATTGTGTAGTGAACCGCTGGATAAATTTTCATCGGTGTTTCATATGGATTTTCATCGGTGATTTTTTGATACATCTGGAACAAGTTCCCGTATTTCTCCTCAATCCATTTCTTACCTAATTCGATCATGCGTTCTTCAGATGGATCATGATCCCCTAAAGCATATGCTGCTTGCTTTCCTTTGCTTTTAATTTCTGAGGAGAAGTCTAAATAAACACCTTCATTTGTGTCGTTCGCTTCAATTCCACATCCAGCATCACAACGTTCTTTCGCTGCACGAGATGCTACGTCACGAGGAACAAGATTTCCGAAAGCAGGGTAACGTCTTTCTAAGAAGTAATCTCTTTCTTCCTCAGAGATTTGAGTCGGCTTTAATTGTCCAGCTCTGATTGCTTCTGCATCTTCTTTTTTCTTAGGAACCCAAATTCTACCTGAGTTTCTTAAAGATTCAGACATTAACGTTAACTTAGATTGATTTGTACCGTGAACAGGCACACATGTTGGGTGGATTTGAACAAAACATGGATTAGCGAATAACGCTCCTCTTTTGTGAACTTTCCAAGCTGCGGAAACATTACTTCCCATTGCGTTAGTCGAAAGGAAATACACATTTCCATAACCTCCTGATGCAATCACAACAGCATGAGCAGAATGACGCTCTAATTCACCTGTAACCAAGTTACGAGCAATAATTCCGCGTGCTTTTCCGTCAATTTTAACCAAGTCCATCATTTCATGACGGTGATACATTTTCACGCGTCCTAATCCGATTTGACGAGATAAGGCGGAGTATGCACCCAATAATAATTGTTGTCCTGTTTGACCCGCTGCGTAGAACGTACGTTGTACTTGAGTACCACCAAATGAACGGTTATCTAGTAATCCACCGTACTCACGCGCAAAAGGAACACCTTGAGCCACACATTGGTCGATGATGTTACCAGAAACTTCCGCTAAACGATGAACGTTAGCTTCACGTGCACGGTAATCTCCCCCTTTAATTGTGTCATAAAACAAACGGTAAACAGAGTCACCATCGTTTTGGTAATTTTTCGCTGCATTGATTCCACCTTGTGCGGCAATTGAATGTGCACGACGAGGAGAATCTTGAAAGCAGAAGGCTTTTACATTATATCCCATCTCACCTAGAGATGCAGCAGCCGATGCTCCGGCTAATCCTGTTCCAACAACAATAACGTCAATTTTGGGACGATTGTTGGGAGCAACCAATTTCATGTGATTTTTGTGGTTTGTCCACTTATCAGCAATCGGTCCTTCTGGAATTCTTGAATTTAATTTTGACATAATCCTGGTTTTCCTAATGGTTCATGTAAATAATAATGGGAATAATTGCGAATAAGAAAGGCACAACAATACTGAAAGCCATTCCTATTTTCTTAATAATCGGCATATACAAGGGATGATTCAATCCCAAAGACTGAAATGCAGATGCAAACCCATGCCACAAGTGATACCCTAAAACAATCATGGAAATCACATAAAAAAGAACGCCAAACAACGCGCTTGAATTTTCTTTGCTAAAGAAGGTCATTACTACGGTGTGTAAATCCTTATAGCCATCGCCAATTTTCACATGAGAGGTAAGGTCGTAAAATTCATGTTTGTTTTTGATTTCGAACAATTTCTGTTCTTGTCCAGTACTTGGATCCTTAACTTTAAATTGTTGGTACGTTCCATTCGTGTTTAAGTAATGTGTGACTTCAATCGGTTTTGTGATCATTTCTCCCGTTGCTGGATTTTGTCCAACTGGATAATCGACCGTTTTCACCAATGAGTGCAATGGAATCTCTTCGGTAATTTTTGCTTTCCACCAGAAATTAGCCATGTGCGTCGCCAAGAATACCAAAATCAATGTTCCTAAAATCGCCATGTTTCTGGATGCCGTGCTAGAATTTGCTTTTGGCTTATTATAAGCATATTTAACCGGGCGCGCTTTTTTGTTTTGAATCGTTAACATAATTCCATCCACTGCATGAACAATCAATGCAATGTAAGTTGTGTATGACAATACCTTGATAAACAGATTATGCCCCATGAAGTAGGCATATTCATTAAAGGCACGTCGTCCTTCTTCACCAGTTTTGAAAATAAGCTGAAGGTTACCAAGTAGGTGACCAACAAGGAATGTGCATAAGAACAATCCAGTCAAAGCCATGAAGTACTTCTTAGCGATGGATGATTTAAATAATACAGAATTACTCATAATTTTTAACCATTAATGTGATGCAAATTTACTTCTAACTAACGATAAAATGGAAGGTTTGTTTCTATTTAGAATGAATTTAGATAAGACAGTTCAGCACCTATTTCATCAACCTTTAAATGAACCTTTGCCCCAATGACAACAGAACGATTATCTGCTAAGTGTCCAATGGGAAAATCATAACAAATGGGAATTTTAGAATACTTAAAGTGCTGCGAAACAATTTCATTTATAGTTAATCCTGTTGGATTATCTGTATCTTCTAAATCGGTCATTCCACCAATAATCAGTCCCTTGATTCTGGATAGGGCACCTGTTTTTTTTAAGGCAAAAAACATTCGATCAAGGTGGTATAATTGTTCAGCTAAATCCTCCAGGAATAATATGCCCTCATCGAAATTCAAGGCGTCATCCGTGCCTAATAAACTAAACACAATGCTCAAATTACCGCCAATAAGAATTCCTTCCGCTGAGCCTAATTGATTTGCTGGATTTGCTTCACATGTAATGCTGGGTTTTTCACCTTGAAGAATGGCCAACATAGTTGCCAATGCTTGTGGTGAATTCTTCTCAAAATTTAAAGGCATCGAACCATGAATGCTTTGAACACCGAGCTTCATCAATCTGTGATGAAAAACGGTGATGTCACTAAATCCAATTAGCCAACGTGGTTCCCGCAACATATTAGCCCAATTAAT
>JBEDCT010000173.1:0-5125 GCA_041176665.1 Bacteroidota bacterium
TCTTTAAAGACAACAAGTCTATAATCTTCTGGGTGTATTTCTTTTTTCATTTGACTGAGTTTCTAATTCGAAAATGGATTGCAAATTTAGCTAATTCTTTTTGATAAACAAGAAAAAACACAAAATTCCTTTCTTTTTTCTATCATTTGAACAATTCACGGGGGATAAAAACTGTAAAACAGCTTACACGTTGATGATTCGACACGTACATTTGTCCAGATTCATCAGATGAAATTTAAAGACGCACAAGAAATCCAAAGCATCGCTTCATTGCTCAACTGCAAAGTTACAGGTAATGCAGCGCAACTCGTTACCGGAATCAATGAGATTCATATGGTCGAGGTGGGAGATATTGTGTTCGTGGACCATCCAAAGTACTATCAAAAAGCGCTGGAATCCGCTGCGAGTGTCATTTTAATTGATCAGGATGTACCTTGTCCGACAGGAAAAACGTTATTAATTCACCCCCACCCTTTCGATGCATTTAATTTTCTTATCCATCATTTTGTTGGACAAATAGAATCTTTAGAGCCGATTGTACATTCATCCACAGTGGTATACCCAAATGTGTTCATTGGGAAAAATGTGAAAATTGGCGCACAGTGCATTCTTTATCCAGGTGCGTACATCGCAGATCACACACAGATTGAAGATCACGTGATTATTGGCGCAAATACTGTCATTGGCTTTGATGCGTTTTATTACAAGAAAAAGGGAAAGTCCTTTGATCGATTGATTTCTTGCGGAGCTGTACACATTGAATCCAATGTTGAAATTGGCGCATTGTGCACGATTGATCGAGGAGTAACCGGAATCACAAAAATCGGTGAAGGAACGAAAATTGATAATCAAGTCCACATCGGACATGATGCGCAAATCGGCGAAAACGTTTTAATTGCCGCCGGATGTGGAATTTCCGGTTGTGTGGAAATTGGAAACAATGCAACCATCTGGGGTCAAGTCGGAATGGCTAGTAGCGTGAAAATTGGAGAAAACGCAACCATTTTGGGTCAATCGGGCGTCACGAAAAACATTCCAGAAGGTGCCGAATATTTCGGAACACCGGCAGGACCCGTTAAACATAAATTTAAGGAACTTGCCTATTTGCGAAACCAAGCCAACATAGAGCGATGAGATTCAATACTGGAAACGAATTACTGTCTCAGTTGGAGATGAAGGACAATCGCCTTCATTCCTTATTGGAAATAACCAACGCCATCAATTCCAATCTTCCCGTTGAATCATTATTCAAAATCTTCTCCTTTATCCTGAAAGAACAACTCAGCTTTAATCGCTTCGTTCTATTTATTAAAGAAGAAGAGTGGCATTGTCCGGTGAAAGTTGGCTACAAAGGGCGTGTGGACCTCGACTTAATTCATTCAGAACTATACCGCTTCAAAGAAATTACACTTGTTCAATCCTCCAATTCAAATTTACTAAGCGACTTTCAGGCAGTCATACCTGTAAGTCATCAAGGTAAACCACTGGCCTACCTCCTGATTTCTACTGTTGGCAAAACGGAGCTACTTGAGCCAGCACATTTTTCTTTCGCGCAAACCTTAGCGAACATTATTTCTGTTGCGGTGGAAAATAATCGCTTGGTGAAGCAACACATCATCAAAGAACGCATTTCTAAAGAGCTAGAAGTAGCCTCTGAGATGCAGAAGTTGCTTTTCCCATCTGAACTACCGTCCAATCGTAAAATGGACCTCTCGGGACGTTATATCCCGCGCCACGCAATCGGCGGAGACTACTATGACTTTATTCCTCTCGGGGACGAAGAATACATCATTTGTATTGGTGATGTGAGTGGAAAAGGAATCAGTGCTGCCATGCTCATGGCCAATTTCCAAGCAACAATTCGCACGCTTTTCAAGTACCAACGATTTGAGATGTCCTTTTTGATGGAAGAACTGAACAAACTCGTGATGAAAAGTGCGAAAGGAGAGAAATTCATTACGTTTTTCCTGGCGCATTACAATGCTTATACACGTAAAATGACCTACGTGAACGCGGGACACAATCATCCAATTCTGCTCAACGGACGAAAAGTCACCATGTTAAAGGACGGTTGCATCGGACTTGGTATGTTGGATGAACTTCCGAGTATTAAAGTTGGAAAACTTGTATTGAATCCGAATACCACCTTTGTTTTATTCACCGATGGTGTGGTGGAACTAGAAAACGAAAAAGGTGAACAGTTTAGCGTAGAACAATTAATAAAAAACGTTCAAGCCTATTCGCCGCTTAAAATGGAGGACATGAACAACATCATTTTCTCGAAACTTGAGGACTGGAAAGGACCTTTAAACTATGTTGACGATACGGCGATTTTCAGCTGTAAGTTTTTTTAATTCGATTTTCCAAACTGAAATCGTAGCGAGAAAACATGCGTGTAGTAACTTGTTTTCACATCGCCCAGCCTCGTAAAAGCATAATCCAGTTGCATGTTTTTCAATTTTACTCCAAGTCCTAAGTTCGGTTGTATACCCCAATAAGTGCTTTGATCAAAATTGGTGAATTGTTGGATGTTTGAGACACCTCCTCGGACCTTCAACAGGTTTTTGTAATTCAAACAAAGACCCAAATGTGGATCAAAAGAAGCGACGTTTGACTTCAATAAAACATTCCTTTTTCCATCTGTGGTCATGTCAACATCCAACTCTGCCGCTAAGTTTAATCCTTTTTTACCCAGATTCACATTTCCTGCAGCGGCAAAAATAAAACGAGGTAAGGTCAACTCAACACCATTTTTAGGCAGTTCATTTTGCGTCGCTTGAAAAACACTTTGCATTTCTGGACTCAAGTCAAAAACCCACGCGTTGAATGTTGAGGTTACATCCCTTGCCATTACCCCGAACTTCCAATGTTTAGGCAATTGATATTGCCAACCAGCGTCCAAGCCAAATCCCCATGAATGAGCGAAATCACCGATATTACGGTAAATCACTTTTGCGTTTCCACCGACACTCATTCCTTTGATTTTCATTCGTTTTGCATAGGAACCGATAAACGCGTAATCAGCAGCTGTGAATAATTGTACGTTATCGTAATTAATCACCCCGTTATTATCAATCAACTGCGTAGTATTTGGAATGTCATCTACACCGAAACGGATGAAAGAAAAACCGATAACATGGTCGTCATCCAATTTGTAACTGTAGGCTGCATAATCATATTTAGCTATTCCCGCAAAATATTCGGAGTGCATTAAACTTGCTTCCATTTTTGTGGACTGTTGAATGAGTCCAGCCGGATTCCAATAACTCGCGTTTACTCCCTCTGTACTTGCCACAACGGCATTTCCCATCGAAAAGGCATCTGCACCAACTCCAAGTGACAAAAATTCATTGGAATATTTGGGAGCTAAATCTCCCTGAGACCAAAGCATCGAAGAAAATAGATAACCAACGAAAACACTAAAAAAGTACTTATTCATGTGACAATAACTTGTTTTTCTGGTAAAAATTGTGTGATTCATGCAAATCAAGCAATAATTTCAGAACAAATTTCAGATTTATTCTAAATTTACCCCAAATATACATCATGTTTGGACTTGCGAATTTACTTACTGCTACGAATTTATGCTGTGGCATCGTCTCCATTATTTTCACCTTGAGCGGAAGACTAGATTTAGCAGCATGCTTCTTACTTTTTTCCGTTTTAGCAGATTTTGCAGATGGATTTGTAGCAAGAATTACAAAAACGAGCGGAGAACTCGGCAAACAACTAGATTCTCTCGCAGATATGGTTTCGTTCGGTGTCGCACCGGGAATTTTCATGATGGTTATGATTATCCTTGGTGTTGATTACAGTGCCATCATAGATTTAAAGTTGACTAATTCAGTTGCCGATACACAAAAATATTTTGTCTTCAACCAAATTATGGCCTGGTTTGCTTCTTTATCCTACGATGTGAATAATTCGTTTAACGCATCCATAAAATTCCTCCCGTTTACTGCGCTGATGATTCCCTTTTTCTCCATGTTTCGCCTTGCAAAGTTCAATATTGATACCAATCAAAGCGATAAGTTCATTGGAGTCCCAACGCCATTAAGCACGCTTTTCTTTTTATTTTTCCCGCTGTATTTCTGGTATCAAAAAGAAAACTGGGGACATCAAAACGATTTCATTTATGGACTATTTGATTGCTACACACTGGCGGCAATTTCCGTTTTGTTCTCCACCCTAATGATTGCGCCATTGCCACTTATTGCCTTGAAATTTAAATCATGGGGTTGGCGCGAAAACACCTACCGATACCTACTTGTTATCATTTCGTTGATAAGTATTCCCATTTTCTTTGTTTGGTCGATACCAATAATTGTAATTTTGTACCTGATATTATCGATCATTGAACACAATCAAAGAAAAAAACATGAAATTCAAAGCTGAAATTGATGTAATGCCATTAGACGCACTTCTTGATCCACAAGGAAAAGCTGTCTCTCATTCTATGAAAAATATCGGGTTATCCGAAATTGAAGGTGTGCGCATCGGAAAACACATTCGTTTATTTGTTGAGGCTGATTCAAAAGCAGCGGCAGAAGAAAAAGTAACCTTGGCTTGTCAGAAAATGTTGGCAAACCAAATCATGGAAAGCTTCCACTTTACGGTTACTGAAGCGTAATATGTCAGCAGGTTTTCGAACCTTTAATCCGTGTCAGAACACCTGGAATACGGAGGAATATTTTCCCACTTCTGAAGCAGATCTCGCCGAGAAATTGTCCACTCTTTCTTTGGCTCAACTTGCATACAGCAAACTTTCCATTTCTTCTCGTGCCGATTTTTTACAGGCGATTCATTCTAGACTCGAGCGAAAAAAAGAGCTGATTAAAGAATTTTATTTGAAAGAAAGCGGACTCTCCAGCAACCGATTTGAAACAGAATGGAAGAGAACACTGGATACCGTAAAAATCTTCGAAGAGTACCTTCGTACAGCTTACCATAGCGAAACAAGCGAGGAGTTTCCGGCTGATTCCATCACGATAAAAAAAATCACCTACCCCATTGGACCAGTGCTGGTTTTAGGATCAAGTAACTTTCCACTGGCGTATTCAACTGCCGGTGGAGATACCATTTCTGCTTTAGCCGCTGGATGTTGTGTCCTTGTCAAAGCACATGC
>JBEDCT010000174.1:0-8649 GCA_041176665.1 Bacteroidota bacterium
CTTTTGCACTCATTTTGCGCTGTAAATTCATCCAATATCCAAAACCGAAGAATCCTAAGATGATTAACATTGTATTAAAATAATTTCCTACGAATTCGAAGAAACCAAATGACCATTGAAATAGGTCGCCAATCGCATAAATAATTTCTGTAGTTGTCATGATCTTATCCTTTGTGAAACAAAAGTAAAATAAAAATCAACGCAAAGCTAGGATCTAGTTAAATTTCTCCCATTAATTGCAAGGTTTCTCTTGCCGCTGCTTGCTCAGCCTCCTTCTTTGAAAAACCTTTTCCGCGTCCATATTCTGTGCGATTCACAAAAACAGCCATCTCGTAATTCCATTGTCCGTTTACATGCGTTTCTTCCATTAAATCAAACTCTAATGTCAGTTTTTTCTTTTGACACCAAATAAATAACTTTGACTTAAAATCGAGTTCTTCAGCGAGAAGCTGATTAAAATTCAAATAGTTACGAAAGACATGTTTGACTAAAATGGACTTTGTTTTTTCAAATCCACCGTCTAAATAAATGGCGCCAATGATGGCTTCGAAAGCATTTCCTTCGAGCGTTGCCAGATTAATACTTCTTGCTTGATTGTAAATAAGCATTGTCCGAATTTCCATTTTTTCCCCGATAGCGGCAAGCGTTTTTCGATTGACGATGCGCGACTTTAACTTGGTTAAGTAACCTTCATCGTCGTCCGGATACTTTGTATATAAATACTCGGCAACTACTGCGTCCAAAATAGCATCCCCCAAGAACTCCAAGCGTTCATTCGCAAAATCGAGCTTTTCATCTGGTAGGAAAGATTTGTGAGTTAAGGCACGAATGAAAAAAGAGGCATTCACAGGTTTGTACCCAAATTGTTTGAGTATGAACCGAATGACTTTTAACTCATCCTCTGTTCTTTTGGTTGAAAACAAAGGAAGTTTCAGGGCTCTTAAGAATTAAATTTTTTGACAATGACACTCGTGTTGTGCCCGCCAAATCCAAATGTGTTGGAAAGGGCAATATTCACGGTGCGTTTTTGTGGGGTATTGAATGTGAAATTCAATTTAGGATCAAGTCCTGGATCATCTGTGAAATGATTGATTGTTGGAGGAACGATGTCATGTACAACAGACATCACACAAGCAACTGCCTCAATCGCTCCAGCAGCACCTAAAAGGTGTCCTGTCATGGACTTTGTTGAACTAATGTTCATATTGTATGCGTGCTCTCCGAAAACCGCTTGAATCGCCTTTACTTCAGCGATATCACCTAAAGGTGTGGATGTTCCGTGAACGTTTACGTAATCGATTTGTTCTGGAGTAATTTCTGCGTCCTCAAGAGCAGCTAACATGGTATTGCGGGCGCCTATTCCATCTGGATGAGGAGCAGTCATGTGATAAGCATCACCAGACATTCCGCCACCAATTACCTCAGCATAGATTTTAGCTCCGCGTTTGATTGCATGTTCGTACTCTTCTAAAATAAGCGCAGCGGAACCTTCTCCTAACACAAATCCATCTCGGTCTAAATCAAAAGGACGAGAGGCTGTTTCTGGAGAATCGTTTCTAGTTGACAAAGCTTTTAGCGCATTAAATCCACCCATTCCCATCTCGTTTACTCCAGCTTCTGATCCACCAGTAACGATGGCGTCTGCTTTTCCTAAACGAATTAAGTTAAAGGCATCAATAATAGCATTTGTTGCGGATGCACATGCCGAAACACATACATAATTCGGTCCGCGTAATCCAAATTTGATGGAAATGTGTCCCGATGCAATATCCGCAATCATTTTTGGAATAAAAAACGGATTGAAACGAGGAGTTCCATCTCCCGCAAAATACTCGCGCGCTTCTTCTTGAAATGTTTTGAGTCCACCGACTCCCGAACCCCAAATCACACCAATGCGGTCGCAATTTGGATTAGACTCCATCAATGCAGAGTCTGCCATAGCTTCCGTAGCGGTAACTATGGCATACTGCGAAAATTGATCGAGTTTACGGGCTTCTTTTTTATCAATGTGATCTTCTACATTGAATCCCTTCAACTCACAGGCAAACTGAGTTTTGAATAAGGATGCATCAAATTGCTGGATGGGTGCAGCACCGCTTTTACCAGCAAGTAATCCATCCCAATATTCTTGCAAATTATTACCGATTGGTGTCAATGCACCAAGGCCAGTTACGACAACTCGTTTTAATTGCATGCCTATTTAAATTGGATTCAGTAAAAATTAATTCGCATTACTTTCGATATAAGCAACAGCGTCTCCAACAGTTTGGATGCCTTCAGCTTTATCGTCTGGAATGGAAATATTGAATTGCTTCTCGAATTCCATGATTAACTCAACGGTATCCAATGAATCGGCACCTAAGTCATTTGTGAAGCTCGCTTCGTTAGTTACTTCACTTTCTTCAACATTCAGTTTATCAACGATGATCGCGATAACTTTAGCTTTGATTTCAGACATATTACTTAATTTAAAAGGTTTCAGCCTGCAAAGAAAAAAACAAACATCCAATTAACAAAACTAAATCGGGAATATTTATCAACTTAAAAGTATTGATTACACGTGAATCCCAACAGATGTTTAACTTTGCGCTTAGAATGAAACGTAAACGAATCGCACTATTTATTTCAGGGAACGGCAGTAATGCCCGAAATATCATCAACTATTTCGATAATCACGCACAAATTAGCGTCTCACTTGTGCTTTCATCGGCAAAAAATGACCTTATGGACGGGTTTTGTGCTGAAAGATCCATTTTGTTCGCACAACAGACGGGAATGATCAATGATGACTACCTAAAATTATGTCAAGAACAAGAAATTGACTGGGTAATTTTAGCTGGATTTTTAAAAAAAATTCCGTCAACATTCATCAACGCTTATCCTGACCACATCATCAATGTTCACCCAGCGCTGCTACCAAATTTTGGAGGGAAAGGGATGTACGGCAAACATGTACATGAAGCTGTATCTAAAAGGGTCATGCCGTTTTCAGGGATAAGCATTCATTTAGTCAATGAAGAGTTTGATAAGGGAAAAATGTTGGCGCAATTTGCTATAGCCTTGAAAAATCCTTCGTCTGCTAGCGACATCGAAGAGCAAGTTCGGAGCTTAGAAATCACACATTTTCCATCCGTAATCGAGTCAGTTCTACTGGATAGCATTTTCTAAATGCACTCCAAACCAATAACAATCTTCATACGAATTATACAAAGGAGCAGGTGCAATTCGAATAACATTCGGTTCGCGCCAATCTGCAATAACTCCCAAGTCGGACAAGGCATCAAAAAGTTTGCGCCCTTGTCCAAGTGCCATAATCGATAATTGTGCGCCTCTTCTGTGAATTTCACTTGGGGTGATGATTTCAAAGGTGCATTTTTCTGAATTTCGTTGAGATATTTCTTGGATGACGAATTCCAAGAATGCAGTCATTTGATCTCGTTTCGCGCCAATTTGATCCATTCCAGCTTCATTAAATAATTCTAATGAGGCCAAGTGAACAGCCATTCCAAGTACTGGGGCATTGCTTAACTGCCAACCTTCTGCTCCTGGAAGTGGATCGAATCCCGGCTTCATTAAAAACCGTTCTTCTTTATTGTGTCCCCACCATCCAGCTAATCGAGGTAGGTCTTTGTTATAGGCATGTTTCTCATGTACAAACATTCCCGACACTCCCCCTGGAGAAGAGTTTAGGTATTTGTATCCACACCAAGCGGCAAAGTCTATATTCCAGTCGTGTAATTGAAGATTGATGTTTCCTGCTGCATGTGCTAAGTCAAAGCCAACATAGGCACCTACTTGATGTCCGGCATCTGTAATTCGAGCCAAATCAAAATATTGTCCCGTATAATAATTCACACCGCCAATCATTACCACAGCCAACTCGTCTCCAATTTCAAGGATTTTAGCACAGATATCATCTTCATGGATTAACTGTTCCCCTTCTCTTGGAAAGATTTCAACGAGGTGATCCATGCTTAGTCCATGCATTTTTAGTTGTGATTCCAATGCATATTGATCGCTTGGAAATGCTTTTCCTTCACATAGTATTTTCGTTCGTTTTCCTTCTGGACGATAAAAACTCGCCATCAGTAAATGTAAATTCGTTGTCAAGGAATGTGTAACGACCACTTCGATAGGCAAGGCGCCAACAACTTTTGCCGCCATATCCGTTAACTGTTCATGGTACGAAAACCAAGGTCGTCTCGATAAAAAGTGTCCTTCAACACCAAATTTTGCCCAATCAGCTAATTCCTCTTGCAAATAAACGGCCGCTTTCTTTGGTTGTAGTCCGAGGGAATTCCCTGTGAAATAAATGGGATTCTCACTGTGAAAAGTGGGAAATAAAAATTCATTGCGAAAACGTCGAAGAGGGTCTTGTTGATCCAAATTTCGTGCAAATTCCAAGCTGTTGTTAAAAACCATTTCCATCCTTAATTGTTACCTTTGTAGAACGACAAATATACGCAAGAAATGAAGATCGATCATTCCATTAACCGAAGCACATCTGAAAAACTATTTCAGGAATCTCTAACGTATTTTCCGGGAGGCGTAAATTCTCCAGTTCGTGCATTTAAGTCAGTTGGTGGAACGCCGTTGTTTATAGCAAAAGGCAACGGAGCTGAAATTTGGGATGAAGACTGCAATCACTTTATTGATTTTTGTGGTAGTTGGGGTCCATTAATTAACGGGCATAATCACCCACATATCTTTCAATCTGTTGTTGAGACCTTACAAAACGGAGCAAGTTTTGGCGCGCCAACAAGAAAAGAAAGTGAATTAGCAAAATTTATCTTGGATCGAATTCCATTTATCGATAAGTTGCGCTTTCTGAGCTCAGGGACGGAAGCAGTCATGTCTGCTATTCGCTTGGCCCGAGGATATACAAACAAAACGAAAATCGTCAAATTCGATGGTTGTTACCACGGACATGTAGATGCGCTACTCGTAAAAGCAGGAAGTGGATTGGTGACATTTGGAACCTCATCGAGCGCAGGAGTTCCCGAGGCATTTGCCAATGAAACAATTGTCCTTCCTTTGAATGACATCGCTGCATTAAAATCTTGTTTCGAAACTCTTTCCAACGAAATTGCCTGTGTGATTATCGAACCAATTCCTGCAAATAACGGATTACTGCTACAAGACTTACGTTTTTTAACAGACTTGCGCGAACTGTGTACAGAATATGGCATTCTTTTGATTTTTGATGAGGTCATTTCTGGATTCCGTGTGGCGTTTGGTGGTGCAGCTGAATATTACAACATCACTCCGGACATCGTAACCTATGGTAAAATCATGGGAGGAGGACTTCCGGTTGGAGCATATGGAGCAAAACGAGAAATTATGTCCTTTGTTTCGCCAGATGGACCGGTTTATCAAGCGGGAACACTTTCAGGAAATCCTGTGGCCATGGCTGCTGGACTCGCACAATTATCTCTTTGCGCAGAAGAAAACTTTTACGAAGAACTGGAAAAGAAGACTACAGCGTTTGTTTCGGACATCAATCACTTTGCGAACATACATAAATTACCCGTTGAGTTAGTGAGCATCGGCTCCATTTTTTGGTTCTCCTTCAATGGAAAAAAACGAATCGCCGCTGCAGATCAAATTGATGCAGATATGACTTCCTTCAATAAACTACATCACTTTTTATTAAACAGAGGTGTTTACTTTGGTCCATCTGGATATGAAGTTGGATTTATTTCAAGTGCGCATACCAAGGAACAATTAGCATTTTCAGCTGAACAAATCAAAGAAGGGTTAAAAGCCATTTATCAATAATAGAGTTTAATGCCTAGCTTTACCGCATGATTTTAGTCACAGGAGCCACAGGATTGTTGGGAAGTCACCTATTAATACAGTTGACAGAGCAAGGAGAATCATGTCGTGCCCTGTATAGAAACAAAGCCAAAATAGACGATGTTCGAGGGCTTTTTCACTATTACTTTCAAAATAAAGCAGAAGAAAATTGGCGTTCCATCGAATGGGTTTACTGTGATTTATTAGACATCTCTTTAGTAGAAGTCGCTATGTCCGAAATAAGCCATGTGTACCATTGTGCAGCATTGGTTTCATTCTTTAAAGCTGATTTTGAAGCTTGTATTCAACATAACCGAATTGCAACTGCAAACGTGGTCAACTTCTCCTTGAGGAATAAGGTGGAAAAACTGTGTTATGTGAGTTCAACGGCAGCAGTTGGCGTCAATACAAAAGGTGCGAGTACTGAAGCGAACAAGTGGGAGCCGGGTTCCGAAGTAAGTGGTTACTCAGTCTCTAAGTTTTTAGCTGAGAAAGAAGTTTGGCGCGGCATCGAAGAAGGATTAAACGCGGTTATCATTAATCCCTGTGTGATTTTTGGGCCTGGAGATTGGAATAGTAGTTCGTTAGCTATTTTTAAAGCCGCAAAAAAAGGAATGCCGTTTTATCCGCCTGGATCCAATGCCATTGTTGATGCAAGGGATGTAGCAAATGCCATGTTTCTACTCATGAAATCTAACATTTCAAAAGAACGCTTTTTATGTGTTGGTCCAAATTTGACCTTCAAAGAATTATTTAGCACACTGAGTGAAAAGTTAGGGAAGAAATCCCCGCGGTATTCAGCACCGAAATTCATCGCGAAATTTTACGCATTGATTAATGAGCTTCTCGGACACATCACCGGAAAAAGCAGCGGAATTAGCATTGAATCTGTGCATTCTGGATATAAATTGATCTCCTATGACCGTTCAAAAATTGAAAAGGCGATTTCTATACACTTTCATACATTGGATGAAACGATAGATAATGTCCTGAAGGGAAGCCATTTCGTTAAAAAAAGTCATTTATGATGAGTGAACGTTGGATTAGAATTATTCTCTTAATACTCTACATCGTTGGCGCGGTTGGAATGCTCATGCCATCAACAAGAGTATGGTTCGTTCAACTATCTGCATTAAATTTAGCTATTTCATTTATTGCGTTAATCGCGAGTAGAAAAACAAAGCCATTGAGCTTTTTTGTGTTTTTATCCATTGCCTTTGTGATTGGAATTACCGTGGAATTAATTGGTGTGCATACCTCTTATTTATTTGGGTCGTATTATTATGGAAATAGCTTGGGGTGGAAATGGTATGGTGTTCCACTTATTATCGGTTTCAATTGGGGGATTTTAACCGTTGCGAGCTCGGCAATTATACACCGTTTTCAATTCAACAAACACATTGAAGCCATTTTAGCAGCCATATTAATGGTGCTTTTTGATTATATTTTGGAACCGGTGGCTATAAAGCTAGACTATTGGCAATGGACTGAAGGTCAAATTCCTGTCTACAATTTTATTTGTTGGTTGGGTGTTTCTTATTTACTTCAATGGATTTACCAACGAATGAAGTTGGCCGAAGTGAACAAAGTAGCTGAATCCTTGTTTTTAATGATGTTCATATTTTTTACTCTTTTAATGTTGTAAACATGTATTGGTGGGGACCTTTCGTATTATTAGCTAGTTTCATGGGCATGGAGTTCATGGCTTGGGCCACGCACAAGTTTGTGATGCATGGATTCATGTGGTACTTCCACAAGGATCATCATCAAGAAGAACCTGGGTTTTTTGAAAGAAACGATGTGTTCTTTTTGATTTATGCCATTCCATCGTGGTTATGTATCATGTTGGGGATGATGAATGAAGCATATGTTCCAGTTTGGATTGGTTTCGGAATCGCTGCTTACGGATTGAGTTATTTTTTAATACATGATGTGTACATTCATCGACGATTCAAATGGTTACGTGATATTGATCACCCTTATTTTTATGCCATTCGAAAAGCACACAAAGTTCACCATAAACATTTGGGAAAAGAACACAGTGAAAGCTTTGGGATGTTATTTGTTTCTCCAAAATTTTACCAAGACGCGCGTACTGCATTTTACCGTAAAAAAGGAAACTAATGAGCGCATACGGCTGGGTCATCCTTTGTTCTTTTATCGGTCCCTTTCTTCTCAGTTTTGACAAGAAAGTAGCATTTTATCGTTCATGGCGGTATCTTTTCCCTAGTTTACTCCTTGTAGGAATTGCATTTTTGATGTGGGATGAGTTGTTCACGAAGATAGGAGTTTGGGGATTTACCCCGAAGTATTTAGCTGGGATTTACCTAGGACACCTTCCGCTTGAAGAAGTTTTGTTTTTCCTTGTTGTCCCCTATAATTTCATTTTTATTTACTTAGTTCTACAAGCTTATTTTCCGAATATAAAAACGAAATTCATAGGTAAAGTATTCAAATGGCTGATTGGAGTTAGTTCGTTGTTGATGGTATTGTTTTACGGTGGTGGACAATTCTTTTTTTCTACGTTAGACACCTACAATTACTATACGATTTCAGCAGCACTCGTTGCATTGATCTTGACAATTCTTGCGCATAAAAAAGCATGGTATAGCGACTTTGTTCTTTCTTATTTAGTGTGTTTGATTCCATTTTTTATTGTGAACGGCATTCTAACGGGTTCCATTACAGATGATCCAATCGTGTGGTATTCAAAACAACACATCATTGGTTGGCGAATGTTCACCATTCCATTTGAAGATTTATTTTACAATTATGACCTACTACTGCCGTTAGCATGGTTGTTTAACATCTTTCGAGGAAAGAAGGGTTAATCCGGTCTTTTTTTCGTGAAGT
>JBEDCT010000175.1:0-5084 GCA_041176665.1 Bacteroidota bacterium
GAAACCATACGAACGATGTCTCTTCTAACCTGAGAAGCTACTTTTTCTAATGCTGAATTCTCCATGAATTTTAACTAAGGAATTATGTTTGGACAAAATTAAGTTTTATTAACTTAGCATATAATTGAAATATTTGAACATTAGGTACAACTTTTCAACGATTATAAACGTCTAGTGGACACAAAACTGAAAACATGAAAAAGGGTTTACTCATTATCTTACTTGCATTTGCACAGCAAATCATTGCACAAAAAGCAAGTCCCGCATTAGCAAAAAGTTATTCAAAAACGGAATTACAAGCATTTGAGCAGGATGGTCAAGGAACGATAAATGTCCTCAATTATGCAGTGGACCATGCTTGTTACACGGTTGTTGTTCCCGAGGGTAAAGAGGTAAGTCAGTTTCCTTCGATTTCATTGAAGTCGAAAAAAGACATCCGTTTTACGGACTATCAATTGCAAATCAAAGACCGCACTCAATATTTCAAAATTGAGGACAGCAATGAACTTTTAGTGGTAAAGTCCATCAACATTCTTAAGTTAGAAATGCAAAACAAGAAATAATGACAAAAAAAATACTGAGCATTTTATTCGTAGCATTAGCACATCTTGGATTTTCTCAAGTTACCTTAACCATATCTGATCCGGATTACTCTCAAACAAATCCCTTGAACTGCGCTGGAATTGTTCCAACAGGTGGAACAAACTTTATCGATGGTACGGGAAATTATTTGCCAAATACCGATCAAACATTGGTGCTTTGTCCCGATTTAACTCAAGGTTCGAAAGTATCCATTTCCTTTGCTACAAATATCGGATTTGAGTTCGACATTCATCCAACAGATACGCTTTATGTGTATGACGGTCCGTCAACAAGTGCTCCGCTGCTAGGAGCTTATAACTCCGGAACAAATCCAGTTGGATTTTTTGTTCAAGCATCTTTCCCAAATAACCCATCGGGATGTTTAACCTTGCGTTTTCGATCTAATGGAGCAAACGAAGGAACAGGATGGGTGGCAAACGTAGCATGTGGGAATCCACCTCAACCAATTGAACCACACATCGAAGCGTTTAAAAATGGAGTGGGTGCAAATATTTTAAATCCATTAGACACAGGTTATGTTGATTTGTGTTTTGGAGATTCCGTTTTGTTAACGGCAACACCCTTGTTTCCTTACTCTCTAGAGAATACAAACACTGGTTACTCTCAAACAGTAGCAAACTGTAATTACACATGGACCATAGGTGGAGTTGGACAATTTACAGGAAGTTCTGTTTGGTTTACGCCGCCCGCTCAGTCTGGTTACTACGTGGATTTAAAAGTTCAAGATGCCTTTCCGCATCAAGCAAATATGTTCTGTAAAGTCAGGGTTTCCCAAACGCCGTTTTTTACGGGTACAGGACCGGTGGAGGACACCGTATGTTTAGGTGAAAACACGAATTTATTGGGAGGTGTTACAGCAACAGATACAGTTGGAATCGACATTCCCGGTGGAGAATTTCAAATTGGTGGTGTATTTGCTGGTTTAACGTTCCTTCCGGATGGAGCCGGACAAACGTATTCGTCTGTCGTGCCAATGTCTGGATTTGATTCAACCGCAGTCATCACCTCTGCAAATGACTTTGATGAACTGTGTATTGATATCGAACACTCGTACATCGGTGATATTGAAATCGCTTTGACCTGTCCGAATGGAACCACGGTTTCGTTGATGAACGCCTATAATCAAACCCCTTTTGGTTGGAATGAATTGGTACCCGGTGGCTGCGGAAATGCAATTTCAACGTTTCTCGGAAATGACACCAATTTAGATGGCGGGAATCCAGGTACACCAGTGTGGACCTACTGTTTCTCTCCAACAAGTCCAACTTTAGGTACGATTTGTGCGGAGGAAGCACTCGGAAATACGATCATAAATTCATATGGATTTCCTTCTATGAATCCAAATGGAGTGTATTTGCCCGACGGTGACTTCAATCAATTTGCCGGCTGTCCAATAAATGGACCATGGACAGTATCCGTTCAAGATAATCAAGGGGTTGACGATGGATACATTTTCCAATGGGCTATATATTTCAACGCTTCTTTATACCCTGAATCCGAAGGATATCAAAACATTGTGATGGGAGATTTTTGGTCCTCTGACCCTTCGATTATTTCTGGTCAAACAGACACCTTGATTGTGATCCAACCAAGTGTAACGGGAAACACGAACTACACCTACAACGTAACGGATAACTTTGGTTGTCAGTATGATACGACGGTAACTCTTTACGTTTTACCAACACCGGTTATCTTCGACGATACGATTGCATGTAACTACGCTTATCAAGTTCAGAATACCATTTCCTACAGCGGTGGTGTTTGGGCCTGTGCAGATACTTCGGTTCACTTCTTACCGAGTAATTTGGTCGATAATCCGGAGATTAGCACCATGCAAGTTGGTGGAATATTTGATGTCATGTACATCGATAATTCATGTAATGATACCATCATATCACAAATTGAATTCCCACCTTACATCTACACGGAATTGTTAGATACGGCGATTTGTAAAAATGCCAATTTTGAATTGAGTCCACTTATGGTGAACTCCCAACCTTTACAAGCTGGATATAATCCATTGCAGACATTCATATGGGGCGATGGTTATAACGCCGTTCCACGTATTGTAAATCAGCCGGGAGATTACCCGTTCTTTTTGTCAAATTCGTGTTACACCGTTTCTGACATCGCCACAATCACGATAAAACCGTGTGACATTACCGCACCAAATATCATTTCCCTTTCCTCACAAGCAGGTAATGAGTTGTTTTATGTGGAATACGATGGTATTGCAGAATTTCAGTGTTACATCCTCAATCGTTGGGGCAATGTGATTTACGAATACAGTGATCCTGCTGGACATTGGGATGGAAAAACAAGTGCTGGAGACATCGTAGAAGAAGGAACCTATTTCTACCGTATTGATGCTGTTTTTGAAGGCGGAGAAAAAATACAAAAACACGGATTTGTCGTTGTGAAATACTAGGATTGACTACTTTTGTTCAAAATTGAACAACTATGTCAGATTTGTCTTTTGCACAAGAAATCCAAGAAGGAATCCCAATGTATATTCCCACAGAAAAATCGTGGGATTTGCACGTCAACCATGCGCCAAAACGCAAAGATATTCTATCAAAGGAGGAAAAGAAATTAGCAATTGCCAATGCACTACGCTATTTTCCGAAAGACCAACACGCTGAATTAGCAAAAGATTTTGCTGCGGAATTGCATACCTACGGACGCATTTATATGCACCGTTACCGTCCAACGCACCCAATCTTTGCACGTCCAATTTCTGAATATCCAGGAAAATCCCTTCAGGCACGTGCAATCATGCTAATGATTCAAAATAATTTGGATCATGCTGTAGCACAACATCCACATGAACTCATCACATATGGTGGTAATGGCGCTGTTTTCCAAAACTGGATACAGTACCGATTAACGATGAAGTATCTGTCTGAAATGAACGATGAACAAACGTTAGTCATGTATTCAGGACATCCGATGGGATTATTCCCTTCACATAAAAATGCACCAAGAGTTGTCGTGACAAACGGAATGATGATTCCGAATTACTCCAAACCAGATGATTGGGAGAAGTTTAATGCACTTGGGGTAACTCAATATGGACAAATGACCGCAGGATCCTATATGTACATTGGTCCACAGGGCATCGTACATGGAACAACAATCACGGTGCTGAATGCTGTGCGCAGATTAGCTAAAAACCGCGATGACATTAGAGGAAAATTATTTTTAACTGCTGGACTCGGCGGAATGTCGGGAGCGCAACCTAAGGCAGGAAATATTGCCGGAGTCATTTCAGTAACCGCTGAAGTCAATCCAAAAGCGGCAACAACAAGACATGAACAAGGATGGGTTGACGAAATCATTTCTGACCTAGATGAATTGTCGGCACGTGTGAAAAAGGCACAAGAAGCGAAAGAGGTCGTTTCGATTGCGTACCTCGGTAATGTCGTGGATGTTTGGGAGAAATTTGACGAAACGGGTGTTCATGTGGATTTAGGTTCGGATCAAACTTCTTTGCACAATCCATGGGCCGGGGGATATTATCCTGCTGGACTCACCTTTGAAGAATCGAATGAAATGATGGCGAATGATCCGGACAAATTCAAGGAATATGTTCAAGAAAGTTTGAGACGCCATGCAGCTTCGGTAAATAAACATACACAAAGAGGAACGTATTTCTTTGATTACGGCAATGCGTTTTTATTAGAATCCTCTCGTGCAGGAGGTGATGTGATGGCTGAAAATCACATTGATTTTAAGTATCCTTCCTACATCCAAGATATTTTAGGACCTATGTGTTTTGATTACGGATTTGGTCCATTCCGTTGGGTATGTGCTACTGGAAATCCAGAGGATTTAGCGAAAACGGATGCAATTGCGTGCCGTGTCCTGGAAGAAATGATGCTGAAAAGTCCAGTGGAAATCCAACAACAAATGGCGGATAATATCCAATGGATTAAAGGAGCACAAGAAAATAAAATGGTGGTTGGCTCACAAGCCAGAATTCTTTATGCAGATGCAGAAGGAAGGATGCGCATTGCCGAGGCATTCAATCAAGCTATTGCGAAGGGTGAAATTGGTCCGGTTATTTTAGGACGAGATCATCACGATGTTTCAGGAACGGATTCACCATACCGCGAAACGTCCAATATTTATGACGGTTCACGATTTACAGCCGATATGGCGATTCAAAATGTGATTGGTGATAGTTTCCGCGGAGCAACTTGGGTTTCCATTCACAATGGAGGTGGAGTTGGCTGGGGCGAAGTGATCAACGGTGGATTTGGAATGTTACTCGATGGAAGTGCAGATGCAGACCGCAATTTGAAAATGATGTTACATTGGGATGTGAACAACGGAATCGCTCGACGAAATTGGGCACGAAATGAAAACGCCATTTTCGCTATCAAACGCGCGATGGAAATCGAACCAAATCTGAAAGTAACCTTACCAAATTTAGTTGACGATCAATTATTGGAGGATATCATTTAAGGTTTAAAAGCTTC
>JBEDCT010000176.1:0-3590 GCA_041176665.1 Bacteroidota bacterium
CCATCATCGTGAGTATTTTGAACCTTGTTCAAATACGTCGATTATCAAGCGTATGCTCACCAATCTAATCTCTTCCTTTCAACAAGTTGGCAACAGTGAAAAGGTTGAAGAGTTGAAAACATTGCGCGAATTAGTTTCCTAAGCGTATCCTATCATTTGGCGATTCTTGCTATTTTTGGATAAAAGAAATTATGTCCTATTCATACTCCGTTGAAGAGCGATTTTTACGCTATGTTCAAATAGATACCACTGCAGATCCAAACGCTACAAGTTTCCCTTCGTCGGAAAAACAAAAGGACTTAAGTAGACTTCTTGTGAGTGAATTGCAAATTTTAGGACTAGTTGATGCAGAAATGGATGAATGGGGATATGTGTATGCGACTCTCCCATCAAATTCCGACCGGACAGATTTACCAACAATTTGTTTTTGTTCTCATATGGATACGGCTCCAGATTGCAGCGGGACAAATGTAAAGCCAATTGTACACCGTAAGTATACTGGCGACCCAATAGTTCTTCCGGATGATCCAACACAAGTTATAACAACGGATAGACACCGCTACCTAGCATCCAAAATTGGAGACGATATTATCACGGCGAGCGGCTTAACGCTTCTTGGCGCTGACGATAAGGCTGGGATTGCCATCATTATGGACTTCGCGCAGTTCATTCAGGAAAATCCGCAAGTGAAACATGGACCTATTCGCATTTTATTTACTCCTGATGAAGAAGTAGGAAGAGGAGTTGAGCACATAGATATGAAACGATTAAACGCGGATTATGGCTATACTTTAGACGGTGGGCCTTTAGGTGACATTGAGGATGAAACGTTTTCTGCCGACGCAGTCAAAATCACCTTTCATGGTGTCAGTGCGCATCCGGGATATGCAAAGAATAAAATGGTGCACTCCATCAAATTGGCAACTTCACTGATTGAAGCCTTACCCAAAGACTCATGGTCGCCAGAAACAACTGCTGGTCGTGAGGGATTTGTTCATCCGGTTTCCATTGAAGGCGGACTAGAGTCAACGACCGTACAATTTATCGTTCGCGATCACGATACGTCAAAATTGGCTGTTTACGAACAACGTTTAAAGGAGATGGCAGATTCAGTGGTTGCTTTACATCCAGGTTCCTCCGTAGATTTTGACGTTTTTGAACAGTATAGAAATATGAAGGAAATCCTAAAAGAACTACCTTTTGTTACGGATTATGCCGTGGAAGCGATGAAAAAGGCAGGAATCGAACCAAATCGCTCCATTATTCGTGGTGGAACAGATGGTTCTAGGTTGTCTTTTATGGGATTGCCTTGTCCAAATATCTTTACAGGGGAAATGGCAATTCATTCCCGACATGAATATGTGAGTGTTCAAGATATGCAAAAGGCCGTGGATACGCTAGTAGAATTGAGTCAAATCTGGGAAAAACATCAATAATGGATCACAAGCTCCTTTTAAAGGATATCAAAAATAAAAAGTTTGAAAAAATGTACTTCCTACATGGAGAAGAGGCATATTTTATCGACGTGCTTTGCGATGCCATCATGGAACATGCCATGGAAGAACATGAACGAGATTTTAATCAAACCATTCTCTATGGAAAAGATGCGGAACTTTTATCTTTAATTAGTGAGTTGAAAGCATATCCAATGATGTCTGAGAAACGACTTGTCGTTCTGAAAGAAGCGCAGGATTTTAGAAATATGGACGGATTAGAGCAATACGCGGAGCATCCTTCAGACACAACCATTTTTGTCATTTGCCATAAGTATAAAACCTTTGACGCGCGTAAAAAAATACTGAAGTCCTTTGCGAAAAATGGAACTGTTTTTAAATCGGATAAAGTAAGAGAATATCAATTAGCAGACTGGATACTCAACTATGTAAAATCGACTGGATTTGGCATCAATTCAAAGGCTAGTATGCTTTTGGCAGAGTTTCTGGGTACAGATTTAGGCCGTATTGTGAAGGAGTTAGAGAAATTGGCGATTCTCCTTCCTGCGGGAACGACCATTGATGAAACACACATCGAATTAAATATTGGTATTTCAAAGGATTACAATGTTTTTGAATTTGTGAATGCGATTTCAGCACGAAACACCGAAAAGGCGTTTAAAATCATTCAGTATTTTGAGTACAATCCGAAAGCGGCAGATTTAACCGTGATTATTTCAAATTTGTTTAAGTTTTTCTCTCAAATCATGCGCATACATTTCTTACCGAATAAATCGAGGGAAGCTGTTGCTCAAACCATTGGCGTTCATCCTTTTGTTGCCGGGGAATTGCTACAGGCAAAAAACCAGTATGATCCTAGGAAAATTGCTGCAGCTATTGAATTGCTACATCGCTACGACTTAAAGGCCAAAGGTGTAGGAAGTTCAAGCATGAGTCAGGGCGAATTATTAAAAGAAATGACATACCAAATCTTACATTAATGCATCTATTTTACGCTCCTGAACTAACGCATGGTTGCCTTGAGTATACGCTCACGGAGGAAGAGTCCAAACATTGTGTTCGTGTACTTCGATTAAAACAAGGTTCAGCGGTGGAATTGTTGAATGGCAAAGGACTTTCTGCCATTGCTGAAGTCGATGATGATCATCCTAAAAAATGTAGGCTGCGGATCGTGAGTTCTGAATTTTACCCACCTGTTTCTCATGAAATTCATCTTGCTTTAGCACCCACTAAAAATATGGATCGCATGGAATGGCTGGTGGAGAAAGCCACGGAAATTGGATTAAGCAAACTTACTTTTCTAAAATGTGATCACAACGAACGAGGGCAATTGAAATTAGATCGCTTAGAGAAAATTGCCATCTCTGCGATGAAACAATCCAAGCGCTATTATTTGCCGGAAATCTCGGAATTAATTCCTTTCAAGTCCTTTGTTGAGAATAATCCAAATGGATACATCGGACATTGTTATCCCGCAACTAAAGTTGGATTAGATTCCATTTCGGAAACGAAGGTATTCTTAATCGGACCTGAAGGTGATTTTTCAGAGAATGAGGTGAGCATTGCACTGTTGCATGGATATCAAGCGGTAAGTCTAAGTGATTTCAGGTTGAGAACGGAAACAGCCGCACTAATTTCGGTAATGAAATTAAGTTTAATTTAAGATTTTCTCGTGTATTTCTTTACCGTAAAGGCTGCCTCGTGCTGAGCATCTATTTCTTGCTCAAAAATCACATGGCTTTCCCAATTTCCTTCATCAAAACGAGGAAAAAACGTTTCAGCTTCATAGCGATGATGAACATGGGTAATATACATTTCATCCAACATGTCTGATTCTAATGCCATGCGGTATATTTCACCGCCTCCAATAATAAATACAATACGTTCTGTTTCTTCCTCGAAGTGCTTTAGACACGTTTCCAAGGAATGGAACACCAAGCAATCTGGAGCATTAAAGTGCTCGTTTCGTGTTAATACAATATTCAAGCGGTTTGGAAGTGGGCGGTATTTCTCCGGAATACTATCGTAGTTCTTGCGACCCATCAGAACAATTTGTCCTTGCGTGGTGTCTTTAAAGAACTTCATATCCTTTGGCAAGTGCCACATCAGGTCATTATTTTTCCCAATTCCTCCTTC
>JBEDCT010000177.1:0-5097 GCA_041176665.1 Bacteroidota bacterium
CGACATTGGGTAAACGCCAAAAATGATTGTTATCATCTCGCTCCCATGTGGTGGAAACCCAGCTACCTACTTTTTCAATGCAATGACCGTTTACATCAATCAACAAACTGGTTTCTGGTCCACCTTCTAAATAAATAGCGTTGCGTAAACCATAAGGCATATCCACCATAAACTGAATCATTTGATTGTGTGTGTAAGGGGAACGACAGAAAATCAAATAGAATTTGCCGTCCTCACCTTCTGCGGCGATGAGCATGCTGCACGATTGAATTTTCTTTTTCCAGAACATTGGCCCCCCATTGCAATCTATCATGCGGAGTCCTTGCGCGTAGGAATTAAACTCATGATTCATTTCATTGAAATTTTCACAGGTTAAATCAAGAATTTCTACGTTATCACGCTTTTTCACCGTTGGACTCATGGCTAACATCAAATTAAAATTCTCAATCACCGTTCCATTGTTAATATGCCCCCCTGTCTTTAGATAAGCACGACTCTTCAAGGGTTTGGATAAATTATACATGCCAGCATTAAAGACCACGTTCAAATCAAATGTATCCGCC
This sequence comes from Bacteroidota bacterium, assembly GCA_041176665.1. Lineage (GTDB taxonomy): Bacteria > Bacteroidota > Bacteroidia > Flavobacteriales_D > Crocinitomicaceae > UBA952. Next base: position 564 of record JBEDCT010000177.1, read on the forward strand.
CAGTTATGTAAATCACGTGGAATACTGTCAAACTTAGTTGCACTGAAAATGTTAAAATCAAACAAACCTCTGTCCATCCGGAGAATAGAAATCTTTGAATCACCGATAGACGATTTAAGCGGCGCCGTCATTTCACGGTATTCCATTCCTTTAGTTAAACTAGTCCAATTGGTATAATCCACCACCGTATCCTGCGCACTCGCTTTGCCACCACCACAAGAGGAAAGCAAGCTAATGGTGATTAGTAGAAAAAAAAGTGATTTCATGTTCATCTTAAGGCGATTTCGTTCCAGTCAAATTTTCTTTTTTCAAACGGAAAAAGATCAAAAAGTTCACCGGAATAATAAAACTGATAAGCCACTGCACCAAAGGTATAGGCTTTTTCTTTGATTTTAATCGTTGAGCCACCAACTTTTGGATGTGCTTTTGGAATCGACTGAGGATAACCCACGTTAAATAAGGTCACCAAAATTTCTGGACGATGATCAATCGGGAATCCCGCTCTCTCCCATTGCATTTTTACTTGTTTTACGAAGATGGCTGCGTACAAATAAGAATAATAATGATTGTGAAAATCCGTTAATCGACTGATGCGTTCTTGGGTCGGATTTGCTGTTTTAAAGTCCAACAAGTGCTCATATTTTTCTCCCAAGTAATAAACACTTTTTGGATTCTTCAAATGTTCTTCGATTTGAATGGCCGTATGTTCTTTGATTCCAGTCACACCGAAGGAAAACATCGATTCAACAGAAAGAATTTTAAGTGGACTAATCCATTTTTTGTATGCTTCACGGTCCGAATTAAACAAGCGAATTTGTTCACCAACTAAACAGGAAACAATGAGACGTCCCTCCACCCCTGTTTGCTGAGCGACACTGTCCACCAACTTTACGTCTTTTGCCACTGCAATTTTAAAATCAGACCATTCTTGAATATTCATCCATTCGAAAGCACTTAAGGTATTCCTTGAATCCTTCTTTTGTTTTTTACGCTTTAATTGACGCAACTGTTGTTGGTAGGCTCGATTGGACTTCAATTGAATATCTACGGCATCAATCATTCGTTTCACCTCAACCTCATTATTCGAAGCTTTCCATGCATCAAGTATGTATTGTGCGTTTTTTGGATAATATTTCTTCAATAATAAAATACGATCTAGGGACTCAAAATGTAGCGCTTTGAGTTGTTCGGAATTTAATTTGTAGGCTTGGTTGTATTTGTCCTCCATTCCTTCAAAATACCGATTATTGGCATCCACACTGCCCTTTTCATCGGTGAGACGAAACTTAATGGCTACAAACGATGCAGAAAGGAAAAAACCAATCGCCGCAAAGGAAAAAACAAGTGTCCAAAATGGATAACGGAACCACTTCGATTGCCAAATTTTACGCATAAGAAAAGAATTGAGAGCAAAAGTACATTAAACAAGCGAATGTTTGCACGATTCACACCATCAAGGACCTTTCAATCCACAGAAGAGAGTTTTTAACAATCGTGCGCTGAGAACAAGGTGTAAAGTCGTTCGAAGCAGGCTCAAGAATTCTTTATTTTGTATAAAATACACCTTATGAAAACATTTGTAATCAGCGTTTTTAGCGTTTTATCTACTCTGTCTTTCGGACAGACAAAAGTTGGATTTTTTCAACGCTTAAATTCATCTCGTCAAGTAGAAAAAGGCATTGAGCAATACAACCTAGGCGGAACGAGTGACGCCTACATGACTTTTAAGCAAGCAAGTGTGTTTAATCCATCATCCGCACGGGCTTTGTATTATTTGGCAAATGTTGAGTTCGAATTAAAGAATTTCTATGAAGCAGAAGCACATGTTGGAGAAGGATTACGTTTGAATGATAAAAAATTCAACGGTGATTTACACTTACTTGCAGGACAAATACACCACAACTTGAATCACTTAGATTCTGCGCTTTCCCATTATCAAAAATGCACGGAAATCATCGGCGAAAAATCAGCGGTAGAATACGGCATACCTTTGATGATGGAACAAAGTCAATTCGCCAAAAAAGAACAGGAAAAAGGAATCCTTTCCATTCGCACGCCATTTTCAGAAATCAACACAAAATACGATGAGTATGCGCCGATTTTAACGCAGAATGGACAAGCACTTTATTTTACGGCAAAAAATCCAGATGCGAAAGGCGACAACATGAATCCAGAGGATCAAAGTTATTTTGAGGATATCTATTTTTCATCTTGGAACGATACGACAAAGACCTACAAAATCACCTATTCCGAGGATCAAGATTGGAATACGGAAGGATTCGATGCCCTGAATTGCGTATTGTCGGACGGAATGCATGCTTTCGGTACCTTGAATACATCGGCTTCTAAAGAAAAAACAACAGAAAGTTCAGAGATTTTCGAATTAACAGCTGAGAAACCATTTGCTTGGGACGAACAAAAAATGATCAAAATTCCCGGAGTAAACACAAGTTTCTTTGATGGATCTGCCTGCATGTCAGACACCTTTATGTTGGATGAATACACCTACAAACGCGAACTTTATTTCGTTTCAGATCGACGCGCTGAAAAAAGATTAACCGATTTATTCGTAGCTACAGAAACGAATGGAATATGGGGAGAGACGGTACAAGCCTTGCCGGATTTCATCAATACCATTGGACGCGAAACTACGCCCTTTATTACAGAAGATGGAAAATTGTTATTCTTTAGTTCAGATGCGCTGCCAGGTATGGGAGGATACGATGTGTATTTCTGCAAACGAAATGGCAATCAATGGTCTGCGCCAGTGAACTTAGGTGCGTCTTTCAATACAGTAAACGACGATACACACTTTCAATATTATCCGGCATTAGGAAAAGCGGTGATAGCCGGCATCAGTGAGTTAGACGGATTATTCAACTACAATATTTTCCAAATGGACTTAAACGGAAAATCCTTTCCATTTAAGAACTAAATGAACCTTGTGGAATCAAGAGTGTACCTGCATCTATGAAAGGAATTAAACATCGAATTATGAAAAGAATCATTGCAAGCATCCTCATGGGATGTAGTTTATTGAACGCAAGCGCTCAAAAAGAAATCAGCACCGTTGCACCCATCAAAAAAGTCACGGTGTTCTTTACAGGGGCGCAAGTGCAACACGAGGCGAAAGTTGACTTACAAATTGGACGTCAAGACATCGTTTTTCAAAAGTTGACGGATTTTATCGATCCGAATACCGTTCAAGTGAAAGCTCAGGGTGACGTGACGATTCTCTCCGTTCGCACCCGCAAAAATTTCGAAGATTTAAAAATCAGCAACGAAGAAATTCATGCCCTGAATGCAAAAAAGGACCTTCTTTACAAGAAAGATCAAGCTTTGCGTGATGAATACGTCATTTTGGAGATGGATAAAAACCTGTTGATGCAAAACCGTGATTTGAAAGGACAAGATCAAGGACTGAAAATAACAGAATTGAAAGAAGCGTATTTGTTCATGCACACCAAACTCACGGAGGTCATTACACGTGAGACAGCCATTTACGCAGAATTGGAGGACCTTCAAAAGAAAATGAATCAAATCGAACAAGAAATTATCAGTCAACGTTCCAAACCAGTGATTAACTATTCTGAAGTCGTGGTGGAAGTCGATGTAACGAAATCGTGTACCGCTGGATTCCAGTTTAATTACATCAGTCCGAATGCGACATGGAAAGCCTATTACGACATGCGCAGCGATGGAATCGGTAAACCTGTACGATTAGAAGCCAAAGCGAATGTGAGTCAAACCACTGGAATTGAATGGAAAAATGTAGACTTAGTTCTTTCCACGAATGATCCATATGAAAATGCGCAAGAACCGACGTTGCAGCCATGGATTATCTACTACAACAATTATCCACAACAAAAAACGCAAACGACAAGAAACCTTCCGCAAGTTGTTTACGCTGGAGAGAAACTGCGTGGTGAAGTGATTGATGCGTCCACCGGTGAAGCAATGCCTTTTGCACGTGTGCAGTTCGCTAACAATCCAAATATAGTAGCAATAAGCGATTTCGATGGAAAGTTCGAACTGACGATTCCTAAAGGAGAAAATTATGTGACGGCAAGCTATGTTGGTTACAATGCGGTTCAATTACAAATCACCTCAACTTATGTAAAATTCTTCTTAGAACCGCAGGAAGTTGTTTTACAAGAAGTCCAGATTCGCGGGTCAAGATCAGATGACGCAGATTATTATGAAGATGGCATGCAAGTTACTTCGGAAAGTAATACCATCACCAGACAAGATATTTCTCGTATGCCTGCAAGGACTATGGGTGAGCTAGACATGGTTTCTGGTGTTAAATCATACAGGAAACGCAAAATGGACTTCAAAAACGAAACCACTGCATACAAACCAAACGCTGTTGCAACGACCATTACGAAAAAAGATCTGCGCGTGGAATATGCGATTCAGTCCAAAATGTCCATTCCATCCGATGGCATGGATCACCGAGTGAGTATTGCCACACATGAATTACCTGCATCTTACGAATACCACGTGATTCCGAAAATTGATCCTAGCGTGTATT
>JBEDCT010000178.1:0-10122 GCA_041176665.1 Bacteroidota bacterium
TATCTTCTAGCGGAATCGCATCCTTCTCTGCTTTGATACGTTCCATTTCTTTTCGTAGAATTTGTTTGGTGTACAAAGGGAAATCTGCTTCGAGCATCCAGCCGTAATATCCTGGTTCTTCTTTGAGCACTTGAACAACACTTTTGTTTTTGTGCTTCCCGAAATTGTAGATCAATTCTTTCTTGGCGTTGTAAGCTAATCGGCCAGCAAAATCAGCCAATTGAAAGTCACCCGCTTTGGAGAAGTCTGCTAACGCATCGATGTCTTTCGCTAAACTTGGGTATTTCTCCAATTGCGCCAACAATACTTCATACGTTGCTAATGTATCGTAAATGGCATTGTGTGCATTCTCAATTGTTTTGCCACAATAGAATTGGTAGGCTGCTGCGAGTGTGCGTTGTTCCATCTTGTGAAAGATGTTTTGTACATCTACAAAGCGGCGATTGGATAAATCGAAGTCGTTTCCTGTTCTCAGTAATTCTTCCGATAACACTGGAATGTCGAATTTATTGGAATTGTATCCCGCTAAATCGGCATCGCCAATAAACGTTAAAATCTCTGGAGCAAGTTGTGCGAAGGTAGGTTCGGTTTTCACCATTTCATTACTTACCCCGTGAATCGCAGTGCTCTCATCCGCAATCACCATTTCCGGATTCACCAAACGGCTAAATTCTTCGGTATGTCCGTCGGGAAAAACTTTTAAAATAGCAATCTGTACAATTCGGTCCTTGGTAATTTGAAGTCCGGTTGTCTCCAAGTCAAATACACACAGGGGACGCGTAAGTTGTAAACTCATCAGCGCTTAAATTGTCGTATTTGGATCGAAACTTTCTAAGTAATCAGCAACACGTCGAACAAATTGTCCACCCAATGCGCCATCAACTACACGGTGATCGTATGAGTGTGACAAGAACATTTTGTGACGGATTCCAATGAAATCACCTTCAGGCGTTTCAATCACCGCTGGAACCTTGCGAATCGCACCAAGTGCTAAAATCGCTACTTGTGGTTGATTAATAATCGGTGTTCCCATGACGTTTCCAAAAGAACCTACGTTTGTTACCGTGTAAGTTCCACCTTGAATATCTTCTGGTTTCAATTTGTTGTTTCGCGCACTATCCGCTAGTCCGTTTACTGCTTTCGTAATTCCAACAAGGTTTAACTGATCCGCATTTTTGATAACCGGAACGATTAAGTTTCCAGATGGAAGCGCTGTCGCCATTCCAATGTTGATGTCCTTGCGTTTAATGATGGTCGTTCCTGAAACAGAAACATTAATCATTGGGAAATCCTTAATGGCTTTCACAATCGCTTCAATTAAAATCGGCGTGTAGGTGATATTTTGTCCTTCGCGTTTTTTGAAGGTGTCCTTTATTTTTTCTCTCCATTTCACGATGTTTGTTACATCAGCTTCCACATACGAGGTAACGTGTGGAGATACGTGAACAGACATCACCATATGGTCTGCAATCAATTTACGCATGCGGTCCATTTCGATGATTTCATCACCTGGATTCGGCAATACGATTGGTTCCTTCACATTCATAAAGGCAGCCGTTGACGGTGTGTTTACAGCCGGTGCAGCCGTTGATGCAGCAACTGGTGTTGCTGTTGTCGTTGGAGCAGCTGCAGCAACTGGTGCTGATCCACGGGTTTCTAAGTAAGAAATGACGTCTTTTTTCGTTACACGTCCTTCTAGACCTGTTCCAGAAATTGCTTCCAATTCACCTGCCGAAATTCCTTCTTTCTCAGCGATGTTTCGTACCAACGGAGAAAAGAACTTTCCAGTCGTTCCGTTTTTCGGAATCGAAGTTGTTTCGTTTGATGTTGCCACTGGAGTAGCTACCGCTGGACTAGCCGACGCAGCGACTACTGGTACTTCTACCTGTGCAGTTGGAGCAACACTTGCTCCACCATCAGTGGATAAAATCGCAATCACGTCGCCCACTTGAGCTACTTGATCTTTCTCGAACAAGATTTTAACTAACGTTCCAGCTCCTTCAGAAGGTAGTTCATTGTCTACTTTGTCGGTTGCGACCTCTACTAAAGGTTCGTCCATTGCAACGGAATCGCCTACGTTTTTTAACCAATTGGTAATGGTAGCCTCTGTCACACTTTCTCCCATTTTGGGAAGACGGATTTCTATTTCTGCCATATTATTCGTGTAAATTGATGTATTTTACTTGGACGCGAAGTTAGTGAAAAATTGTGCAATTCTTAAAATTAGTTGCGATCGAGTGAACGGAAATTCCGGATGATGCTCCGAATGTCAAACAAGGGGGTGTAATCTCTCGAATAAATCAAGAAAAAACGCTCCCGGTCTTCTTTTGAGGAAAGATGTAGGTGGTCAAATGGACCAATCAAGCTTTGTTTTTGTTTGGATTTTGTAAGAGACTCTTTATCAGTGTATCCAACGAATGTTTTGTTGCCAATCAGGACTGAGAATAATTGATGAACGAGTTTTTTTCGGTGTTCGAATATCCAAAGGTGAATTGGAAGGGTAGTGATAAATAATAACGAAAAGATAACATCAATCAATCGTTTGACACGTTTGTTTTCTGGGTGACTCAGTGAATTGAAATTCAATACATACAACTCTCCCGCGCGATCAATCGAGTTACTTCCAATCAAAAAGCTGGTGTCCGGCTGTGCAATTTTGAACTCTAAGTCATCGGCAGATGTTTGTGTCATCCAATGAATGATTTCAGAGGAACTCAAGGATTTCGCAGAGAAAATAACTTCATTTATTTTATGGACGGAAACAATTTCACTCAACTGTTGAATGTTTCCCACGCTTCCTGAGAATTTCTCTTGATTGGAGATGCCCATGATGGAATCAATATGCGGATAGGTGTTCTCTAGTAAGTGTTTGATTCTGAGGAATTCGGCTTCATCTCCAATAACGGCGAAACGTTTTTTAGGTAGTTTGGAAAGTCCAATGTTTCCCTTGAAAATCAACTCAAATACACATCGTATCAGAAAAAAACTGGCGATGTAAATGAGTGATCCAAGTAAGATATACAAGCGAGAAAACTGCCATTCCTTTGGCAATAATGCGTAGGTCGTTAAAATGAAAATGGTGCCGAAAAATGCTGATTTGAAAATCAAGCGGTAGCGACTTCCTTTGTCATAGATGCCAAAAACCAATCCAGATAACATCCAAATAAAGGCGTAACTTGGAATCAAATAATGCATGGCAATATCGGGGAAAAGGATGTCTTTCATTTTCCAACGATCAGACAACAGGTAAAGTCCTCCAAGACTCATAGCGAAATCGACTGCCGGAAAAGAGATTTGCTCGATAAAACGTCTGAAAATCGAAATAGAAGCACGTAAATAAATCGCCATATGAATGGCCATCGAGAACAACTTCGCATTGTTTTGAGAAAAGTGTTTTTTGGCAAAAATGACCATCGCTCGATAGAAAACGAAGACATAATTGACAGAGCTCTTTTTCGTGCTTTCGCCTTTGTAGTGAATGATTTTCGTTTCTGGGAAATAATAGTTTTTGTAACCCCCTAGTTGAATGCGGTACGACAAATCGATGTCCTCTCCATACATAAAGAAGGTTTCATCCAATAAGCCTACTTTGTCCAAGGTTTCTTTGCGCATGAGCATGAAGGCGCCACTCAGCACATCTACTTCATTTGTCTCAAATTCACTTAGATATCCGAGATGGTAACGACCAAAGCGTTTGGATTTTGGAAAGATTTTGGAAAGTCCAAAAATCTTGTAAAAAGCAACCATCGGTGTTGGTAGTCCACGCTTGGACTCTGGAAGGAAACGTCCTTTTCCATCTACCATGCGAACGCCGAGTCCACCACCTTGTGGATGTTCATCCATAAACGAAACGACCTTGTCAAAGGTGTCTTCCTCGACAACCGTATCTGGATTTAATAGAAGGATGTAACGTGCATCGGATAAAACGATGGCTTGGTTGTTAGCGCTGGAAAACCCAACGTTTTCTTTATTGGCGATGCAATGCAGTTCAGGAAATTTGGTCTGAACCATTTCTACGGAACCATCCACGCTGTTGTTGTCCACGACGAACACTTGCACATGGAGGTTTTTACTGGCAGCCAGTACGGAGTTCAAACATTGCTCCAGGAAGTAAGCGACATTGTAATTGACAATGACGACACTCAAATCATATGTTGGACGAGCATTAGCCATTTACCAATGCAATGCAAGAAATTTCAATGTTAACGTCAAGTGGTAAGCGAGCGACCTCCACCGTTTCACGAGCTGGCGGAACACCTGTGAAATACGAAGCGTAAATGCCATTCACCGCTTGAAAATCGGATAAGTCTTTGAGGAAAATGCTCGTTTTGACCACGTTTTCAAAGCTTAGTCCAGCTTCCGAAAGTAACGCTTCAATGTTTTTCATCACGCGATGCGTGGCTTCTTCGATGTTGTTTATCTCCAATTGACCCGTCGATGGATTCAAGGGAATCTGTCCACTCACAAACAACATTCCGCCCGCTAAAATCGCTTGACTGTAGGGACCAACAGGAGCTGGAGCGTTGGGGATTTGAATGGCTTTTTTCATGGAATTTTAGATTTCAAATGGATTAAGCGAATTTTTCTACTTTTGCAAAGTAACAAAAATCAATGAACGTGAAGGTAGTACTGGTGGATTTTTATGATTCTTTTACCTTCAATTTGGTGCATTACTTGGAGCAGTTAGACGCAGAAGTAACGGTTATTCGACACGATTATTTGAACTTAGCCGAAATAAATTCCTTTGATGCGATTGTCTTGTCCCCCGGACCAGGTTTACCGGAGGAAAAAGTGAATTTACGCGCATTGTTGCAGGAATTCGTTGGCGTTAAACCGATTCTAGGCGTTTGTCTTGGTATGCAAGCTTTGGCCGAACATATCGGTGGAACCTTGGTCAACCAAGAACGAGTGAAACATGGCGTTCAAGAAACGATGCATGTTAGTGATCATTCCGGTTTATTTGAAGGACTTCCTTCCGATTATCAGGTTGGACTGTATCACAGTTGGAAAGTGGAAGGATTAACACCGTTTCAAACGGCTGCAACATCCAACGGTGTGTGTATGTCCATCGAAGACCCAACAAAAAAACTTTATGGTGTTCAGTTTCATCCGGAATCTATTTTGACGGAACACGGTTTGGCATTGTTGTCCAATTTTTTAAAACGAACACGTGTAAAAACAGAATGATCAAAAAATGAGTTGGAATAGATCATAATGGGCGTGAGGAACAATGCGGAAAATCACGCTAAACTCAATGTCCGCCGATATATTGGACCCTTATTTCGTATCCAAACTTGGATAAAATCAGAAAATAATCCAGCGGATTAAAACTTTTTTACAACTGTTTTGTTTAATGTTTTGTATTAAAATAGCATCAAACGTTAAACAAAATGAAATCATTCCTTACCCTTTTATTCTCCTTATTCCTAATTAGCGGATTCCAAGCACAAAACGGATTGGTCCGTGGACGTGTCTTCAACGCACAAACAAATGCGTCCATTGAAGGAGCAAAAGTGCAACTCATCGAACAAGCAAAAGGAACCATCACAAAAGTAGATGGAACCTTTGAACTAGCGGGACTTAAACCAGGTGTGTACTCCTTTAAAGCCGTTTCAATCGGATTTAAAGAACTCATTATCAATGAAATCACTGTGACGAATGCACGTGCGGTGGACCTAGATTTTGCGCTAGAGGAGTTGGTGAGCAACCAGAAAGAAGTTGTAGTGAAAGCCTCTCCTTTTATACGAAAAGCGGAATCACCGAATTCCTTGAAAACCTTGAATGCAACGGAAATTGAACGTCTTCCAGGTGCGAATCGCGATGTGAGTCGTGTGATTGCGGCCTTGCCGGGAGTCGCTTCCAGAGCAACTTTTCGTAACGACATCATCATTCGTGGTGGATCACCAGGGGAAAACAAATTTTACTTGGATGGAATTGAAGTGCCAAACATCAATCACTTTGCGACGCAAGGAAGTAGTGGAGGTCCGGTTGGATTGTTGAACGTGAATTTCATTCGCGAAGTGGATTTTTATTCAGGAGCATTTCCTGCGAATCGTGCAAATGGACTGAGTTCCGTTTTAGCATTTAAACAGAAAGATGGAAACAAAGACGGACTCATTTCTAATTTCACCTTAGGATCAAGTGATGCCGGTTTAACCTTTGATGGTCCACTGGGGAAAAAGGCAGATTTTATCTTTTCAGCGCGTAAGTCCTATTTGCAATTTTTATTTATGGCCTTGAAGTTGCCGATTTTACCTTCGTACAATGACAGCCAATTTAAAATCAATTACAAAATCAACGAGAAAAACAAAGTGACCATCATTGGACTTGGGGCTTTAGATAATTTTGATGTGAATACGGACGTGAATGCTTCAGTTACAGATACTGCGGCAAGGGAGTACAACAATTTCATCATCAATAACTTACCGATACAAAAACAGTGGAATTATACGATGGGGGTTAATTGGATTCACTTCTCGAAGAATTCATACCAAAACATTGTTGTGAGCCGAAACATGTTAAATAACGCTGCTTACCGCTACAAAGATCGCATCGAAACACCAGCGAATTTGCTGCAGGATTACCGTTCTTTTGAAGCGGAAAATAAATTCCGTTTTGAACATACGTACACCAAAAACGGGTGGAAAGTCAACGCTGGATTTGCGTACGAATATGCGCGCTATTTTTCTTCAACGTACAACAACATCACCGTTCAAGGCTTTCCGGTAACGATTGATTTCAAATCGAACTTGTTCATGAGTAAAATGGCGGCATTTGGTCAAGTGAGTAAAGCTTTTTTCAAAGAACGTTTAAATGCATCCTTGGGATTACGTACGGATTTCTCCAATTACTCAAAAAGCATGATGAATCCTTTGGATCAATTATCTCCAAGTTTGGCTTTGTCCTATCGTTTGACCGAACAAATTTCATTGAACGGAAGTGTGGCAAGGTACCACCAATTGCCATCCTATACGATTTTAGGATACCGCAATCCACAAGGAACCTTGGTCAATCAGCAAAATGAAGTAAAGTACATCCAAGCTGATCATTTTGTGTTAGGAAGTGAATTCTTGACAAAAATGAATTCCCGATTTACGCTGGAAGGATTTTACAAAAAGTATAACCGTTATCCTTTCTCTTTGAAGGATTCCTTGTGTCTTGCGAACGTTGGTTCCGATTTCGGTGTCATAGGAAACGAAGAAGTAAAATCCATTTCAAAAGGAAGGTCTTACGGAATGGAATTCTTGTTCCAACAAAAATTATTCAAAGGCTATTACGCTATTCTTGCTTATACCTTTGTGAATTCTGAATTCCAAGACAAAAATGGAACATACGTACCAACAGCCTGGGACAGCAAACACATTGTCTCATTGACAGGTGGAAAACGTTTCAAAAATGGATGGGAACTTGGAATGCGTTGGTTGTTCTCGGGTGGATCACCTTACACACCGTACGATGTAGAAACGTCAACCATGATTCAAAACTGGGACATCAATGGACAAGGGATTTTAGATTATTCTTTGTTGAATACGCAACGTGAGTCTAGTTTTCACCAATTGAATGTCCGTGTAGACAAAAAATGGTACTTGGAAAAATTGACTTTGAATTTCTATTTGGACATTCAAAATGCCTACGGATACAAAGCTAAATTGGCTCCAATCATGTTGGTGGAAACAGATTCAAATGGTGCACCAATTGTCGATCCGGCAAATCCTGGACATTATAAGGCAAAGTTCATTGCGAACTCTAACGGAATTGTGCAGCCAACATTGGGAATCATTGTTGAATTTGCGAACAAGAAAAAATAACACGGAAGTAATACACGCACATGTTGGATCACGAAAAAATCCATACCTTTGCAACCAAATTAGAAAAAAATGGCAACGAACCGAACTTTTACAATGCTAAAGCCTGATGCAATCGAAAACGGGCACATGGGAAAAATCATTGACATGATTATCTCCGCAGGATTCCAGATTAAAGCGATGAAATACACAACTTTATCTGAAGATCAAGCAAAAAAATTCTACGAAGTGCACGCTGAGCGTCCTTTCTACGGAGAATTAGTTGAATACATGACTTCTGGACCAATCGTAGCAGCGATCTTGGAGAAAGACAATGCAGTAGCTGATTTCCGTACCTTGATTGGTGCAACTGATCCAGCAGACGCAGCAGACGGAACAATCCGTAAGTCATATGCAGAAAGCAAAGCGAAAAATGCAGTTCACGGTTCTGACTCTGATGAGAATGCAGAAATCGAAGGACAATTCCATTTTACAGCGGCAGAGATTTTCTAATTTCTGATCAAGCATATTTATGAAAAGACCGCATTGCGGTCTTTTTTCATTTTCCATAGCCTACCATGAAGAATCAAGAAGCCATTGAAAAAAGAAGAACCTTCGGGATTATTTCGCATCCCGATGCAGGTAAAACGACGCTAACGGAAAAGTTATTGCTTTTTGGTGGTGCCATTCAAACAGCTGGTGCCGTAAAAAACAATAAAATCAAGAAAAGCGCGACTTCGGATTTCATGGAAATTGAAAAGCAACGTGGAATCTCCGTTGCAACTTCGGTAATGGCATTTGAATACAATGGCAAACAAATTAATATTCTTGACACTCCTGGACACAAAGACTTTGCGGAGGACACCTTCCGAACATTAACGGCGGTTGATAGTGTGATTCTCGTGATTGACTGTGCAAATGGGGTGGAGGAACAAACGCGTAAATTGATGGAAGTGTGTCGCATGCGCAAAACGCCGGTGATCATCTTCATCAACAAAATGGACCGCGATGGTAAAGATCCATTTGAATTGTTAGATGAATTGGAACAAAGCCTAGACATCCACGTTCGTCCATTGACTTGGCCTATCGGAATGGGAGATCGCTTTCAAGGCGTTTACAACATTTACCAAAAAGGATTAAACTTATTCTCCGCGAATAAAACCAAAATTTCAGACGACGTTGTTTCCATTTCGGATATCAACGATGCTTCACTGAACGAAATCGTTGGAGAAAAACCAGCAGAAGAATTACGTGAAGAATTAGAAACGATTGAAGGAGTATACGATGCCTTTAGTCGAGAAGCCTATTTAGCAGGTGATGTTGCACCAGTGTTCTTTGGTTCAGCCGTGAATAATTTCGGTGTCAAAGAATTGTTGGATACGTTTTGTGAAGTTTCGCCTTCCCCACGAGGACGCGAGACAGATAAGCGCATGGTAGAGCCTGGGGACGATCAATTCTCTGGATTTGTATTTAAAATTCATGCGAACCTTGATCCGAAACACCGCGACCGCATTGCATTCTTACGCGTTGTGTCCGGAAAGTTTGAGCGCAATACCTTTTACCAGCATGTACGCTTGGCTAAAAAAATTAAATTCCCGAATCCTACATCCTTCATGGCGCAAGACAAAAGTGTCATTGATGAAGCTTACCCTGGTGATGTTGTAGGTTTATATGATACTGGAAACTTCAAAATTGGCGATACCTTGACAAGTGGAGAAGTCATGATGTACAAAGGAATCCCAAGTTTCTCACCGGAGATTTTCCAGGAATTAGAGAATTTAGATCCATTAAAATCCAAGCAATTGGAGAAAGGAATTCGCCAGTTAATCGATGAAGGGGTGGCGCAGTTATTTGTGCAACAACCGGGTAATCGTAAAATCGTAGGAACGGTTGGTCAACTTCAGTTTGAGGTGATCAATTACCGTTTGATTCACGAATATGGAGCGAATTGTCGTTTCGTTCCAAGAAATTACTTCAAAGCGTGTTGGATTACCACCGATAATAACGAGCAATTGCAGAGCTTCATGCGTGCAAAATCGAATTATTTGGCAAGGGATAAAGATGACAACCTCGTTTTCTTAGCAGAAACAACCTTCCTATTGCAAATGGCGGAGCAAGACTATCCAGATTTGGTCTTCCACAAAACGTCTGAATTTAAATTGGAACTTTCTTAGTACTTGAGGAAGACTCTTTTTTAGCAAATCCCATAATGTAGGACTTTTTTAGCAGTGCAAGATTTACAATCCTGCGATATCTCTCTTGGAAAATAGTAGGCGCTGGGATTACGAGCAAGCTCGTTTTCCCTAATTTTTGGCTCATACCAAACAAAAGTCCACTT